>CAJBLA010000025.1 GCA_903953815.1 uncultured Bacteroidota bacterium
GAAGTATTAAAAACCTATTTTAATACCAATGATGAAATAGTATGGCAGGAATTGGCATTGTATAAGGTATTGTCTGAGGAAATTACAGAGCGCGCAAAGGTAGAAAGGTTATTGAGAGAGTTTGGTGCGCGCGCGATAGCGATTCGTAAGGACTTTATTGTATTTGAAACTACGGGCCATCGCGAGGAAACGAATAAATTAATGAAAGCCTTGGAACCCTTTGGCTTAGTGGAGTTTGTCAGAAGCGCGCGCGTAGCCATCATTAAAGAGAGCAGCGGGTTTCATGAAAAGTTAAAAGATTTTGAAAACAGAGAACCTAGTGAGGAAGTTATTGAAAACGAATACTTAGGAAAAAGAGAAGCGGTGTTCACGATGTAAAAAATAGGGTCATTAAAAATCAAAGAAAATAAACAAGCAACATAAATAATAATAACAAACAAATAAAAATTTTAAATCTTAATTAAATTAAAAGTAAAATGGCAAAATTAAATTTCGGAGGTACCGAGGAAAATGTAGTCACCCGTGACGAATTCCCATTAGCAAAAGCACAGGAAGTTTTAAAAAATGAAACTATCGCCGTGATTGGATATGGAGTGCAAGGTCCAGGACAAGCATTGAACCAAAAAGAAAATGGCGTAAATGTAATTATCGGACAAAGAAAAAATTCAAAAAGTTGGGATAAGGCAGTAAAAGATGGTTTTGTACCAGGCACTACTTTATTTGAAATAGAAGAAGCTTTAGAAAAAGGAACTATTATTTGTTATTTATTAAGTGACGCTGCGCAAATCGCAATGTGGCCAACCGTAAAAAAACATTTAACGCCAGGAAAAGCATTGTATTTTTCTCATGGTTTTGGTATCACTTTTAATGAGCAAACAGGTATTGTACCTCCAGCGGATGTGGATGTATTTTTAGTAGCGCCTAAAGGATCAGGTACTTCATTGAGAAGAATGTTTTTACAAGGACGTGGTTTAAATAGTAGTTATGCTATCTTCCAAGATGCCACCGGAAAGGCTTGGGACAGAGTAATCGCATTAGGTATTGCTATTGGATCTGGTTATTTATTTGAAACAGATTTCAAAAAAGAGGTTTTTTCTGATTTAACTGGGGAGCGAGGTACATTAATGGGGGCAATTCAAGGTATCTTTGCAGCGCAATATGAAGTGTTGCGTAAAAACGGACACAGCCCTTCAGAAGCTTTTAATGAAACTGTGGAGGAATTAACACAATCATTAATGCCATTGGTTGCTGAAAATGGAATGGATTGGATGTATGCAAACTGTTCAACTACTGCACAAAGAGGTGCATTGGATTGGTGGAAAAAATTCCGCGATGCTACATTACCTGTTTTTAGTGACTTATATAAAAGTGTTGCTACTGGCGTTGAGTCGGCACGCTCCATTGATTTAAACAGTAAGCCTGATTACCGTGAAAAATTAGAAGTGGAATTAGCTGAATTACACAATAGTGAAATGTGGCAAGCGGGACGAACTGTAAGAAGTTTAAGACCAGAAAATCAACCAGGCAAATAAGGTTGGTTAAAAGATAGATGATGATAAATTGGGTAGCACAATAATACAAAGCGCTACTCAATTTATTTGAATCAAATAATTCATCGAAGGATGAATCATATTAAAGGGAAAATATGAGTGTAGCAAAGAATATAAATAAACCTGTACTGGATATTGCCGGAGCAGCAGAACGATTAAAGTCGGTCGTAACACATACGCCACTTCAGTTTAATGCTAACTTATCTCGCAAATATCAGTGCAATGTATATTTAAAGAGAGAGGATTTACAAATTGTACGCTCTTATAAATTAAGAGGTGCGTATAATATGATGCATCAACTATCACCTGAGCTATTGGCAAAGGGTGTAGTATGTGCGAGTGCGGGTAACCATGCGCAGGGCTTTGCGTATAGTTGTAAAAAACTAGGCGTTAAGGGTGTGGTATTTATGCCCATCCCTTCTCCGCAACAAAAAGTAAACCAAACAAAAATGTTTGGTGATGAGTTTGTCGAAGTGGTTTTAGTGGGAGATACTTTTGATGATACTGCTATTGCAGCAAAAGCGTATACCATTGAACATGGTATGACATTCATTCCTCCATTTGATCATCCAGCAATTATCTCAGGACAAGCAACCGTAGGTGTTGAAATTTTAGATGATATAAAAACATTAACTCCGGTTCCCATTGATTACATTTTTTTACCCGTGGGCGGCGGCGGATTAAGTGCAGGGGTTGGCACTTATTTTAAACAAAAATCACCAAACACGAAAGTGATTGGCTTGGAACCAGAAGGCGCGCCAAGTATGTTTTGGGCATTGAAATCAGGCGAGCCTGTTGAATTAGAAAACATTGACAAATTTGTAGATGGTGCTTCGGTGAAAAGAGTGGGAGATATTACTTTTTCATTTTGTAAAGATGCACTAGATGATATGCATTTAGTACCAGAAGGAAAAATTTGTACCACTATTTTGCAAATGTATAATGAGGAAGCGATGGTGGTTGAGCCAGCGGGCGCCATGTCAATAGCGGCTTTGGATGATTACGCGGAGCAAATAAAAGGTAAAACTATTGTATGTATTGTAAGCGGTGGTAATAATGATATTGCACGCATGCAAGAAATTAAAGAAAGGTCTTTATTATATGAAGGCTTAAAATATTATTTCTTAATTCGATTTGCACAACGTCCAGGATCCTTAAAGGAATTTGTAAATAAAGTATTAGGACCTTATGATGATATCACGAGGTTTGAATATGTACAAAAGCACAATAAGGAAGCGGGACCAGCACTGGTGGGATTGGAATTACGATCTAAAAAAGATCATGAAACACTCATAAATAATATGAAAAAGTATCAGATCAATTATAACGAAATAAACAAAGATGATAATATTTATGGCTACTTAATATAGGCAGCATAAAATAGGATCAATAAAAAAATAGGGATATGCAGGTTTTAAAATTTGGTGGGAGCTCGGTAGGAAGCGAAAAAGCGATAGGGAGCGTGGTTGAAATTGTAACACAAAGTTTACAAAACAAGCCATGTATTGTTGTGGTATCCGCTATGCAAGGGGTTACGGATCAATTATTAATGTTAGCACAAACGGCAGCGCAAGGAAATGAGGCCTATAAAACGATTATTGAAAATATTGAGCAGAAGCATTTGGATATTGTCCGTATATTATTACCGATACAACAACAAAGTGCTACTTTAAGTGTTGTCAAACAATTAATCAATGAGATAGAAGCAAATTGCGAAGGTTTATTCATGTTAAAGGAGTTATCGCCGCGCATGAAGGATAAGATTGTTTGTTATGGCGAATTATTGTCTTCAAAAATTATTGGAGCCACATTTGCAGCTAAAGGAATTAACCAACAATGGGTGGATGCACGTGAATTAATTAAAACAGATTCTAATTTTTTAAATGCAGTGGTTGACAAGGAATTAACCTATAAAACAATTCAGGATTATTTTAAAAATCCTGCAAATGCATTTGACTTATATATTGCACCCGGATTTATTTCATCCGATAAGGAAGGGAACACCACTACATTAGGCAGGGGCGGATCCGATTATACAGGCGCCATATTTGCTGCAGCTTTGAATGCGGATCGTTTAGAAATTTGGACGGATGTAAGTGGTATGATGACTGCGGATCCAAGGATTGTGCACAATGCAAAAGAAATTCCACAAATTTCTTATCAGGAAGCAATGGAGTTATCGCATTTTGGTGCAAAAGTTATTTATCCGCCGACCATACAACCGGTCATGCATAAAAACATACCGGTATTAATTAAAAATACTTTTGATGCAAATCATCCGGGAACAATCATTCAAAATGAGTCACCGAAGGATGACAATTTTATACGTGGTATTTCAAGCATACAAGATATTTGTTTGTTAAGCTTGGAAGGAAGCGGTATGGTAGGCATACCTGGATTTTCAAAAAGATTATTTGAAGCTTTAGCGAATAAGCAAATCAATATTATTTTAATAACGCAAAGTTCATCTGAACATTCTATATGTGTTGGGGTAAATATGCAGGATGCACATCAAGCTAAAATAGCCGTGGATGCTGAGTTTGAGAAAGAAATACAAACACAAAAAGTAGAACCCTTAATTATTGAAAAGGAAGTTTCGATATTGGCTTTAGTAGGGGAGCAAATGAAAAGTCACCCTGGGGTGAGTGGAAAAATGTTTGGTGTGTTGGGCCGTAATGGTATTAATGTACGTGCGATTGCACAAGGGTCTTCTGAAAAAAATATTACAGCGGTCATCGCAACATCAGATGTTCGTAAAGCGATCAACGTATTGCATGAAGCATTTTTTGAAACATCTTACAAGCAAGTGAATTTATATATCGCCGGTGTTGGAAATGTGGGCGGTAAATTAATAGATCAAATCAAGAAACAAGTAGGATATGTGCAGGAACAACTGCGTTTACAAATAAACATTGTGGGTATTGCCAATAGTAAACGACAAATCATTAATCAGGATGGTATTGATTTATCTAATTGGCGCGAACAGCTGGTAGATGCGCCTTTGGGCGATATCAATAAGTATGTAAATACCATTATTGAAAATAATTTACGCAATAGTGTGTTTGTGGATGTAACTGCACATGAACAAGTAGCCAATGCATATGCGCAGTTATTAGGTAAGGCAGTTTCAGTGGTGGCATGTAATAAAATAGCCTGCTCATCTCCGTATGATAATTACTTGAAATTAAAATCATTAGCGCGCGAGTATAATGCCTCGTTTTTATTTGAAACCAATGTGGGTGCCAGCTTACCTATTATTGGCACATTGAATAACTTAATATTAAGTGGTGATTCTATTAATAAAATACAAGCCGTATTATCGGGCACATTGAATTTTGTGTTTAATCAATATGACGGAACAATTCCATTTGCACAAGTAGTGCGTCAGGCACAAGCCGAAGGATATACCGAACCAGATCCAAGAATGGACTTGGGCGGAACAGATGTTATGCGTAAAATAATGATTTTGGCAAGGGAGGCGGGTAATAAAATTGAGATGTCGGATATTGAGAATGAAGGATTTTTACCTGCAAGTTGTTTTGATGGATCGGTGGAAGATTTTTATAAGGAAATGGAAAAACAGGAGCCTCATTTTAAAAAGATATATGATGCAGCCGCAGCAAAAAATTGCAAACTAAAATTTGTGGCCAATTTTGAAAATGATGCGAATGGAAAAGGGGTTGCCAAAGTTGGATTACAACATATCGAACCAAGCTCTGATTTTTATCATTTGTATGGCAAGGATAATTTGGTCTTGTTTTATTCAGGCCGTTATCCTGAATTGCCACTAGTGGTAAAGGGTGCGGGTGCTGGAGCTGACGTTACTGCATCGGGTGTGTTTGCAGATATTATCAGAGCAGCAAGAGTTTAGTAATGATAGATAATAACTAGGTAAAGTAATTTGATAATCATGTTCAATTTTAACTTAGAGAAATAATTTATTAATAAAGATGGTTCCAAGTAATCAATGGATTAAAATAAAAGCCCCTGCCACCGTAGCAAATATGGTGTGTGGATTTGATATATTGGGCTTTGCCGTGAACGATCCCTATGATGAAATGGAAATGAGAATCGTAAAGCGTGCAGTAGGACAAGCCGCTATTACAATTATAAATATTGACGATTATAATTTACCCACTGATCCCGAATTGAATGTTGCAGGCGCTGCACTGTTGGCGATGATTGAAGAATACACTGCAAATAGTACCATTGAAAAAACAGTCGTTGATTTTTCTACGATAGGCTTTGAGGTAAAAATAAATAAACTAATCAAACCCGGAAGTGGTGTGGGTTCAAGTGCGGCAAGCTCGGCAGGTGCAGTAGTTGGGGCAAATTATTTATTAGGAAATATATTTTCCAAGGATGATTTAGTACGATTTGCCATGAATGGTGAAAAAGTGGCATCGGGTGTAAAGCATGCGGATAATATTGCGCCATGTATTTTTGGAGGCGTTACATTAGTGCGGTCCATCTTCCCATTAGAAATAGTCACCTTACCCTCACCTGAATTATTTGTAACCATTGTGCACCCACAAATTGAAGTTCGTACAGCGGATGCACGAAGTATATTAAGACAAAAGGTATTATTAAAAGATGCTATTAAACAATGGGGCAATATAGCTGGACTAGTGGCGGGGTTAATGAAATCAGATTATGACTTAATCGGAAGATCATTGGAGGATGTGATTATTGAACCCGTGAGATCCATATTAATCCCCGGTTTTGATGCATTAAAATTGTCTTGTAAACAAGCAGGTGCTTTAGGTGGTGGTATTTCAGGTTCCGGCCCTTCTATATTTATGTTAAGTAAGACTGAAGAAATTGCCAAAGCGGTTGAAAAGGAAATGCATGAATTGTATGCGGGAATGAATTTACCACATAACACTTATGTAACCACCATTAATCAAAAAGGCGTAGAGATAGTAGATTTATTTTAAGCAAAGTCAAGACGGATTAAATATATATTTTATCAATGCAGTATTATAGTTTACAAAAACAATCACCCAATGTTAATTTCAGAGCCGCGGCCATTACAGGGCAGGCGCCTGATAAGGGATTGTATTTTCCAATGGAGATTCCGAAATTTACTGCAGCACAAATTGAGAATTTTAAAACATTAGATAAAGCAAGTTTGGCTTTTGAGGTAATGCGCCCTTATGTTGGTGGCACCATTGATGATGCTACTTTAAAAAACATTTGCGCCGAAACCATCAATTTCGATTTCCCATTAGTTCCTATCACCGATACCATTTCTTCTCTTGAATTATTTCATGGTCCCACACTTGCATTTAAGGATGTGGGCGCGAGATTTATGAGTAGGTGCTTGGGTTATTTTTCTAAACAAGCGCGCGCTGAAAATGCTGCAGCGAATAATGACAAACCACAAGAAGATAAAACACAAGGTGAAAAACCAAGCACTGTATTGGTCGCAACAAGTGGAGATACTGGAGGAGCAGTGGCCAATGGGTTTTTAGGGGTGGCCGGGGTGGATGTTATTATATTATATCCCAAAGGGAAGGTGAGTCCTATTCAGGAATTACAATTAACCACATTAGGACAAAACATTACGGCTTTGGAAGTGGATGGAAGTTTTGATGATTGTCAAGCCATCGTGAAAGAGGCATTTATGGATGGAGAATTAAATGCAGCCTATAATTTAACCTCTGCTAATTCAATAAACGTGGCTAGATGGTTACCGCAGCAATTATATTATTTTTTCGCATGGCAACAATGGGTAGCAAAATATCAGGATGCGGATGGCAACTATCCTCCAATGCATATTGTAGTACCGAGTGGTAATTTTGGAAATATATGTGCAGGTATGATTGCAAAGGAAAGTGGCTTACCCTTGGGACATTTTGTTGCGGCATGCAATGCCAATGATGTGGTCACTAGATATATGGCTACTGAAAAATATGAAGTTAAGCCTTCTGTTGTGACTATATCTAATGCGATGGATGTAGGCAATCCAAGTAATTTTGTTCGTATCCTAGAAATAATACAAAACAATTTTACTACATTAAGTAACGCATTGTCTAGTTATAGCATTACCGACGCTGATACCAAAGCAAGCATTGCGCGCGTATATAAGACCAATAATTATATTCTGGATCCTCATGGCGCCGTTGCATTTATTGCAGCTGAACAATTTTTATCGGAACAACAAGTAAATAATAAAACGATCAGTACCACTGAAGACGCTTTCAACGCAGGTGCCATTATATTAGAAACAGCACACCCAGTGAAATTCCCTGAAGTGGTGGAAGAAGCAATAGGACAAACCTTATCCATCCCAGCATCTGTTCAAAATTTATTTGAAAAGGAAAAAGTATCAATACCCTTAGCGCCTAATTATACCGCATTTAAAAATTGGATGCTTAATAAATAATTTTCTATTACATAAAAAGCCTCCCCGAAAAATCGAGAAGGCTATATAAAAAGGTAAGTACTAATTATTTTTTGATGACTAATTTGTCATGCGTTCTGCGCACTTTTTTAGCATTTACTAGATAATCGTTTGCTGCGTCGCGGTAACCTAATGTTAAAGCAACTGCACTATGCAATCCTAATTCTTTTAATCCTAAAACAGCATCTACTGCATCAGGTGCAAATCCTTCCATAGGTGTAGCGTCTACTTGTTCAGCA
>CAJBLA010000026.1 GCA_903953815.1 uncultured Bacteroidota bacterium
ATAATTAATGATTGATTTACTTGATTTTTAATGGCATTTCCCCATACCTTATAGCCTTGCTCATTATCATGCAGCTTATCGTCCTTATATAGATTTTTTCTTGTCATGCCAACTTCCCCTAAAAAATGATCCTGTATACGAATAGTAATTAAATTTGATTGCGAATTACAATATTGTTCAATATCAGCATCATACTTCCAGGGGCCATTCATCGTAATGTTATTATCTACTCCATTTCTTTTTAATTGGGTAAACAACCAATGTTCCATAGATAATAATAATGTATCCTGTCGCAACTTGCTATCTGCTGCAGTTCCCTGACCAGGAATATTATTTAATGTATGGCCTGCATTATAAAAAGGAAGCCATGCTGTTGGAATACCCAAACGCAAACAGTGTTGATAAAGGATCAATGACCCATATTTGAAACTATGGTAATCATAGGAACTATCATAGGGTACTGTTAAATCAGCAAGACCCGCTGAATTATATAGGGGTGCGTCCCCTTTTTTTATCCATTTATAATCAATCATGGATCCCCATAAATTAAACACGCCTTGCACTTTTGAAGAATAACCTTCGCTACCACCATTGCCATCCAAATTTCCCCATTTCGACTGATCAATATCTGAAGGAATTTCATCCTGATCCATGTACGCCACCGATAACGCAGTCATTGCGCCAGCCGAACTACCTGCTAAAAATATTTGATTTTCATCTATGCCATATTTTGATGCATTTTTTCTGAAAAATCGAATTGCTGAACGTGCATCCTGTTGCGCTCTGTACATGGCTTCATGATAATCCTTATTAGTATTGGTTGTCGCAATACCCAAACGATAGTCAATAGAGGCAACCACAAATCCCTTTTTACCAAGTCTGATTCCTAATTTATTACTTATTGAACTAGATTTATTATTATTTCTAAAACCCCCTCCATGAATAAAAATAACCAAGGGCCTGTTTGTAACAGTATCAACTGAGGGCGGCATAAATAAATTCAATAATAATTTCTCCTTCTCCCCTTTTAAATTTATTGCTTCTCCATAAGGAATATCTATTAAAGAATCGATGTTTGCAAAAACATCATTTTTATATCTTTTTAAAGCAGCATTATCTTTTTGCATATTGTTTTGTGCCAATACTTCTAACTGCATCAAAATCAATAATATTAAATTAAAATAAATTATTTGCTTTTTCATTAATTATGCTTTTTCTAATTCAGGTTAAAGTAAAAAAAATAAATTGTATGATTAATCAGGATTTTCTTTTATAATTACAAATTGATTATTTTTTCCTTTGGAACCAATGACTTCATGATACTCCAAGCAATTAAATAAGCAACTGCACAAAAAGCAAACATCATTGAATACGCCGTCGTTAAGGAACCACGTACGGCTTCCTTTTGAATATGAATAAACAACTCATATTGGGTTGGATCCACCGCTTGTAATTTTGCTTGTATATCTTTGGTTAAGTTTGACCAATCTTTTTGTGCTACATTCACTAATACCCCTTTTTTGTCTGTAACATTAAGTGATACCACTTTGTTTAAATAATCAGAAAAGCTAGTATTAGTTGCACTTGACCAGGTAGCATTTACTGCTTTTAATTTGTAGCTATCAAATAACCACCCACCTACTTTTGAAACCACAACACCCCCTAATCCGCCAGCCATTCCTCCAATACCTACCACTGTTGCAATGGATCGCTTTGGAAACATATCAGAAACAGTAGTATAAATATTTGCAGACCATGCCTGATGTGCAGATGCACCAATACCAATAAAAATTACGGGCACCCAATAACTTAAATAACCCAAAGGTTGCACTGCTAATACCACCAAAGGAATAAATGCAATCATCAACATGGCTTTCATACGACCATCATAAGGCTTCATTCCTTTATTAATGAAATAAGTGGGGAAATAACCACCACCAATACTACCTACCATGGTCATACTATATAACACCGTTAATGGAATGATAATTGCAGTGCCTTCCATACTATATTGGTCCTTCAAATATCCTGGTAACCAAAATAAGAAAAACCACCAAACCCCATCTGTCATAAACTTACCAATTGCAAAAGCCCAGGTTTGCTTATACCCCATTAAGGTAGCCCATGAAATTCGATTGGTTACTTTACCATCAACTACTGTATCGGCTACCTCAGTATGATCAGTGATATATTCCAATTCGGCAGCAGATAATCTTTTTTGCTCAGTGGGTTTATCATAATAGATGAACCAAAAAATTAACCACAAAAATCCGATAGCCCCAATGATAAAAAATGCTTCCTCCCAACCCCAAGTGGTTACGATCCAAGGAACAGATAGTGGTGCTAATATGGCACCAACATTAGTGCCTGAATTAAATATACCTGTAGCAAATGCTCTTTCTTTTTTTGGAAAATATTCAGCTGTTGCTTTAATTGCTGCTGGAAAATTACCCGCTTCTCCGAAACCTAACAAAGCCCTTGATAACATAAAACCTGCAATTGAAATTGGCACTGCCGTAATTCCTACCCATCCTAAAACGGTTGCTACCATCATACCGGCTGGAACCGCATAAGCATGTAAAATTGCAGCTAATGACCAAATTATGATCGCCCAAGAATAACCTGCTTTTGTACCTAGTTTATCAACTATACGCCCTGCAAACAATAAACTGATTGCGTAACTAAATTGAAATACCGAAGCGATGTTTGCGTAATCACTATTGCTCCAATCAAATTCACGCTCCAAGGTAGGCTTTAATAAACTCAACACTTGACGATCTAAATAATTCACAGTTGTTGCAAAAAACAATAACGCACAAATGGTCCAACGATATTTTCCAATAGTAGTTTGTTTCATTTACTTTGTTTTAATTGTTTGGATTAGTTCCAACACTTTTATTGTTTCAGTTTCAATAGTCGCATATTCCTTTGCTTCCATTAATTTTTTACTAATCAATTTACTTCCCATACCCACTGCACATACCCCTGCCTTAAACCAACCTTCAATATTTTCCCTAGTCGTATCCACACCACCCGTAGGCATAAATAAAAGTTTAGGAAATATATCTTTAATACCACTTAAAAATTCAGGGCCTAATAAATTACCTGGGAATAACTTTATAAATTTTACCCCATTGTTTTCAGCTGCAATAATTTCAGTAGGCGTCATACAACCTGGCGCATATAACAAACCTTTAGCATGGGTATAATCAGCTACCTCGGCTACATAACCCGGACTTACTAAAAAATCAGCACCTGCATTAATATAATCTGTCGCTTGTGCTACATTTTTGATAGTACCTACCCCCATTAATAACTCAGGCATTTCTGCATTTCTAATTGCCACCATTGCTTTGAAATTTTTTAAAGCCGCTTCGCCACGATTGGTATATTCTACTGCTTTCACACCAGCTTTATAAATAGCACGCAAAATTTCAATACTTACAGACTCATCTGCATTAAAATATAAAGGCAACATTCCTTGGTGAATGATTGCGTCGATTGCTTGTTGATTTTTACTCATCTTTTTTTTATTACTATTATTAATTAAAACAAAATTGATCCATCATTCATCGGAAAAACTATATACGCACTTTTATCACCATTTTTGTAATCTCTCCTTCCCCAATCATTGGGGCATGAACATCTTCCGGAAAGAAAATTACAAACTGGTGATCGGTTAAACTAAAAAAGGTATCCGGTTGATCCAAGTATAATTGCACATCTTTTTCTTCATTATAATCACCATTAGGCAATACGCACTTACTTCTTGGCTTCCATCCCATTTGCTCATCCCCTTTAATACAAAGTTGAATATCAATATTTTTATTATGGCATTCAAATTTAGCAACACTTGCTTCGGCTGTTTTACCAACTGCGGTGTTGTTAATCACTTTTAATCCATCTGAAATATCAAATTTGCCTGTTTCAATGGCAGTTAAATTTTGTGCAGCGATATATTCAAAAGCTGGCTTAAATAAAGGATGTACATTATAATATTTATGTGCATTCTTAAGCGTATCTATAATCATATTATTCCGTTTTAAATCATCTATTCTTAAAATGAATGATGCAATTCATTATAGAATTGCATCATTCGTAAGTTACTATTTTATCGTTGAACGCGGCCACTGCCATCGCCTTTCATTAAATCCTTAACATCACTTAAGGTTGCGTGGTTCAAATCACCTGGGATGGTATGCTTTAAAGCACTAGCGGCTACACCAAACTCTGCAGCATCCGCCATTGGCATGCCAGTTACTAAGCCATAAATTAAACCACTTGCAAAACTATCACCACTTCCTACTCTGTCCACAATGCGAACATTGTATTGTTTGGTATGGTAAAAATCAGTTCCATTATAAACTAATGCGCTCCATCCATTATCACTTGCGCTATGGCTTTCACGTAACGAGGATGCAATAAATTTAAATCCAAACTTAGCTTGCATTTGTTTAAATACATCTTTAAAACCATCTAGGTTCAACTCTCCTTTTGTTACATCTGTATCAGCAGCTTTAAAACCTAAAGTGGTATCTGCATCTTCTTCGTTTCCGATACATACATCCACATACTTACACAATTCAGTCATGACTTCTCTTGCCTTTTCCTTCGTCCACAATTTTTTACGATAATTTAAATCGATACTTGTTGTAATTCCTTTTGCTTTTGCAGCTTTCAATGCAGCCAAAGTTAATGCAGCTGCTTTATCACTTAAAGCAGGTGTGATACCTGTCGTATGAAACCAATCAGCCCCATCTAAAATTTTATCAAAATCAAATTCGGCAGCAGTTACGTCAGCTATCGAAGCGCCTGCACGATCATACACAACTTGTGACGCACGCATAGAAGCACCCGTTTCTAAAAAATAAATCCCTAGTCTATCCCCACCACGCGCAATAAATTGGGTATCTACCCCATATCTTCTTAAATGATTAATCGCCGATTGGCCAATTGGATTATTAGGCACTTTTGTAACAAATGTTCCATTTAATCCATAATTACATAAAGCTGCAGCCACATTCGCCTCTCCACCACCATAAGTGATATCAAAGGTATCTGCTTGTACAAATCTTTTAAAATCAGGTGTTGACAATCGCAACATAATTTCCCCGAGTGTAACTACTTTCTTGCTCATAACTTGTTTTATTTTGTATTAATTAATTTTAAAATATTCTTTCGCATTATAATAACAAATATTCTTTAAAATATCTGCGATCCACTTTTCATCATTGGGTATGAGTCCTTTTTCCATATCCTGTGCAAATAAATTACAAATGATACGTCTAAAATATTCATGTCTCGAATAAGATAAAAAGCTACGACTATCTGTTAACATTCCAATGAATGTAGAAACAATCCCCATATTTGATAACGCGTTCAGTTGCTTCTCCATGCCATCCTTTTGATCCAAAAACCACCAGCCTGATCCAAACTGCATTTTACCCTTTAAATTACCATCACTGAAATTGCCACACATTGTTGCAAAAACTTCATTATCTGCAGGATTATTATTATATAAAATGGTTTTAGCCAATTCATCTCTTTGGTCCAATGCATTTAAAAAATTAGACAAACTAACTGCTTGGGAATAATCTCCAATAGAATCTGTTCCAGAATCAACTCCGATACGCGCTACTAACTTGGCGTTATTATTTCGAATAGGCCCCAAGTGAAACTGTTGTACCCAACCTTTTTTACAATACATTCTCGATAATGATAAAAGTATAGCACCTGCAAAACGTTCTGGTTGTGAAAATGGATTACTGTTTTTATTTTGAATGAATTGAACAAACTCCTTTTCCAAAGAAGTCGTAAAGGTAATTTGTGACGGCATTTGTGTAAATGCATGATCAGAAACGCGACAACCATTTTGATGAAAATAATTTACCCTGCTCTCTAATGCAATTAGGAAAGTATTGATGCATTTAACTTTTGTTCCTGAAACCTTTTCCAACTTTTGCAAATATTTTATAAACGCCCCCTTATCTGCAATATTCAACGCCTTATCCGGTCTGAAAGTGGGTAATACTTTACATTTAAATCCACTTTTTGCAATTTTTTTGTGATCCGCCAAATCATCACATGGATCATCCGTAGTTCCCACTAATTCCACCTTGTAATTATTGAGAATTCCCTGTGTTGAAAATTTATCCTGTGCCAAAAGCGTATTGCACTTTTTATAAATTGAACCCGCACTTTTTTCATCTAAATATTGATTGATCCCAAAGGGTCGTTTTAATTCCAAATGTGACCAATGAAATAATGGATTACGAATGGTTTGTGGCATACATG
>CAJBLA010000027.1 GCA_903953815.1 uncultured Bacteroidota bacterium
AATTGATAAAAAAAGTAGCTAAAATAAAAATAGCCATATTTATACCAATAAACACCCAGGCTTTTTCTGCTTTAATAATACCTGCTGGGATTTCTCTGATGGCAGTACGTGGATTTAATTTATCAAAATGTCTATCCAAATAGCGATTAAAGGCCATGGCAGTTGAACGTGCCGTAACCATACATACTAGTACTAAAAAAAACTTGAACCCAACCTGATCCACCGAGGTTTGATGTATGAAATGATCTCTTAAACCCAACACAAATCCAATAAGTGCAAAAGGCATTGCAAAAATAGTATGCGAAAATTTGACTAAACTTAAATAATTTTTTACTTGACTCATTGTTATTGTTTTACGAACGCACTAATTCCCAAAGGACCACCGCTGCGGCTACAGAAATATTTAAGGAATGTTTCATCCCCCATTGTGGAATTTCAATGACGCCATCACAAAGTGCGATGACTTCATTATCCACCCCATCCACTTCATTCCCAAAAACCAAGGCGATGGGGGTATCCGACTTTTCAAATTTATTTAATGGAATACTTCCTTCCGTTTGTTCAATGGCATACACTTTATACCCCTGTGCTTTTAACTCCTTTACTGCCTGGGTAGTTTGTTCATAATACAACCAATCCACCGAATCAGTGGCACCGAGTGCTGTTTTATGAATATCCCGATGCGGGGGTTGCGGGGTAAACCCACAAAGACAAATCCCATTGATTAAAAAAGCGTCAGCAGTTCTAAAAACACTACCCACATTGTGCATGCTTCTGATTTGGTCCATCACCACTACAATCGGCTTTTTGGGCGCTTCTTTAAAGTCGGCAACTGACATCCTTCCAAGCTCATCCATGCTTAATTTACGCATATGCAAAAGTACGCTTTTTATGAAAAATTATGTAGGTTTGTCACCCATGGCAAAATCTAGTTCCGATACCCCGCTTATGCAGCAGCATAGGGCTATTAAGCAAAAATACCCTGATGCCATCTTGCTTTTTAGGGTAGGCGATTTTTATGAAACTTTTGGGGAGGATGCGGTAATTGCATCCAAGGTTTTGGGCATTACTTTAACGAAAAGAAATAATGGAGCTGCCTCCAGTAGTGAATTAGCCGGATTCCCACACCACTCATTAGATACTTATTTACATAAATTAGTAAAAGCAGGACACCGTGTTGCCATTTGCGATCAACTAGAAGATCCTAAAACGGTCAAAGGAATTGTAAAACGTGGAGTGACCGATATGCTCACACCTGGCATTGCCACTAATGACAAATTACTAGAGCATAAGAACAATAATTTCCTAGCTGCTATATATGTTGAAAATGAAAAAGGAGGCGTTGCATTTTTAGATATTACTACCGGTGAATTTTTAATTGCAGAAGGTAATGTTGAATACATAGATAAATTATTACAAAGTTTACAACCTGCTGAAATTTTATTCCCAAAAAATTACCAAGCTAATTTTAAAGAAACATTTGGGACCAGTTTTTATACCTACGGATTAGATAGCTGGATTTTCGACGAACCTTTTGCGACGGAACTTTTGTTAAAACAATTTCAAACACAAAATTTAAAAGGCTTTGGCATTGAAGATCAAAAATTTGGCATCATTGCCGCAGGTGCCATACTGCATTATTTAAAAGAAACTGAACACCCCCACTTACAACATATTCATAAAATTCAGCGCATGGTGCGTGATGAAATTTTGTGGATGGATAAATTCACCATACGCAATTTAGAATTAATTGGCAATGGCGCCGATCGTAAGGGTTTACTAGAAATCATGGACGCTACTAAAAGCCCCATGGGTGCGCGCTTATTAAAAAGATGGTTGGTGTTCCCATTACAATCTATTGAACAAATTAATAACCGATTAAATACCGTTGAAAGTTTTTTAAAGGACGGCACTACAGCAAACCAACTTGGCACCCTCATTGAATCCTGTGGTGATTTAGAAAGATTAGCGAGTAAATTATCTACCAGAAAATTACAGCCCCGTGAATTTTTGCAATTAGGAAAATCATTGGAAGCTGTTCATGAAATAAAAAAATTATTGGCACCTCATTCTAATAATTATTTACAACACATTAGTAATGATTTGGCTACCTGCGAAACCAGTAAAAACGCCATTTTCAATACCTTGTCCGAGCAAGCCCCTGCTACCGTTGTTAAAGGAGGGTTTATAAAAACTGGGGTTTCAGAAAGTTTGGATGAATTAAGAAATATTTCAAGCGGCGGAAAAGAATTTTTAACACAGATACAAAATAAGGAAGCAGAGATCACAGGCATTTCTTCCTTAAAAATTGGCTACAATAATGTGTATGGTTATTATTTAGAAGTCACCCATGTACATAAAAACAAAGTGCCTGCGGAATGGATACGCAAACAAACCTTAACCACAGCTGAAAGATATATTACGCCTGAATTAAAAATATACGAGGAAAAAATATTGGGTGCGGAAGATAAAATTTTAACCCTTGAAAATGAATTGTACCAACAACTGTTGGATCAAGTGATACAGGAGATGGGGCTTATTCAAAAAAATGGCCAACTCATTGCGGTATTAGATTGCTTACTTTGCTTTGCGCAAATAGCTAAGGAAAATAAATACTGTAAGCCTACCCTCACCAATGAAGCTATTTTGGATATCAAAGCAGGAAGACATCCGGTGATTGAAAAAAGTTTATCCATTGATCAGGCCTATATTCCCAATGATGTGATGTTGGATCCTGCCACTCAACAAATTATTATTTTAACAGGACCGAATATGAGTGGTAAAAGTGCGGTGCTACGACAAACCGCCTTGATTACTTTAATGGCGCATATGGGCTCCTATGTGCCTGCGGATGCAGCCAATATTCCACTAACTGATAAAATATTTACCCGCGTGGGTGCTAATGATAATTTAAATGCAGGAGAATCTACTTTTATGGTGGAGATGTTAGAGACTGCTAGTATTTTAAATAATATCAGTGAACGAAGTTTAATATTGTTGGATGAAATTGGCCGAGGCACATCTACTTATGATGGCATTTCCATTGCTTGGAGTATTGTTGAATACTTGAACCAGTCCAAGCAAAAGCCCAAAACCTTATTTGCCACACATTATCATGAACTCAATGATTTGGAAGCCCAACTTACTACTGTACACAATTATCATGTGAGTCATAAGGAAGTGGGCAATAAAATTATCTTTTTACGCAAATTAACCAAAGGTGGAAGCACGCATAGTTTTGGTATTCATGTCGCTAAAATGGCGGGTATGCCTAATATATTAGTTGACCGAGCCAATGCAATTTTATCGGAGATGGAATTAAAAAATAAAGGAAGTCAAAATTTAGCAACGCCTACTGTGCAAGAACCTAATACAAAATATCAGTTATCTATTTTTGATGCACACACGGAAACATTTGAATCTATCCGAAAGGAATTAGATGCCATTGACATTAATAACCTAACCCCGGTGGAGGCATTAATGAAACTACAAGCCATCAAAAAGAAATTAAACTAAGCCGACATTTTTTTCAAGCAACTTTTTATTTTTTGTTGCAACTCCTCACTTGCAGGAACCAATGGCAAGCGAAGTTCATTTTGTATTAACCCCTGCTCAAACATAAATCCTTTAATACCTGCAGGATTATTCTCGGCATACATATGTGTATAGGATTCAACCAATCCATCATTTATTTTTTTCGCGCCTGCAAAATCACCTGACATTGCAGCATTGATCATATCTGTAAATTGCTTAGGAAATGCATTGGCAGCAACGCTTATCACGCCATCCATACCGCATGCAATTTGCGCCATTACAATTTCATCATCGCCACTCACTACTAAAAAATCCGAAGGACGATCTTTTAAAATAGCAATGGTTTGCGCCATCTCCGGACCCGCTTCTTTAATACCCGCAATATTTTTATGTGCCGACAAACGAAGTGTGGTTTCAGCAGTCATATTACGACCCGTACGACCAGGAACATTATATAATAATATAGGTTTAGGCGCCACATCTGCTAATGCAATATAATGTTGGTACAAACCTTCCTGAGCTGGTTTATTATAATAAGGAGTTACACTTAAAATTGCAACCACTTTACTTAAATCAAATTTTCCAAAGGACTTAATTACCTCAGCAGTGTTATTGCCACCAATACCTATCACAATGGGCACACGACCATTCACTTTATATACAGTAAAATTAAAAACTTCAATTTTTTCTTCCTCACTTAAAACAACGGACTCGCCAGTAGTACCTAAAGTCACTATATAATTTAATCCGCCAGCTATTTGTAGTTCAATGATATTTTCGAGCGCCGCAAAATCAATGGATTTGTCTTTCTTAAATGGTGTTACTACTGCAACGCCTGTCCCTTTTAAAGTTTGTCTTAACATAGTAGGTAAAGATAAAAAAATAATGCTACGCTTCCTCCCAAAATCCCATTTTGCTGTACTTCTCAATTCTGATTTCAGTGCGAGTAGCAGGAGCTATATCTTTTACCGATTGTAAAGCAGTGATTATATTTTGTTTTAAAATAGCAGCCGCTTCGGTATAACTCCAATGCGCACCGCCAACAGGTTCAGGCACAATTTCATCAATCAAGCCAAAACCTTTCATGTCATTAGCCGTTAACTTAAGCTGCTCTGCCGCCAATTCCTTCTTATCCCAGCTGCGCCATAAAATGGAGCTACAGCTTTCAGGTGAAATAACGGTATACCAAGTATTCTCCATCATCAATGTTTTATCACCGACACCAATGCCCAATGCACCGCCACTCGCCCCTTCCCCAATAATACATATGATAATGGGTACTTTAAGGCGAATCATCTCATATATATTACGTGCAATGGCCTCGCCCTGACCTCTTTCCTCTGCTTCCAAACCTGGGAAAGCACCAGGCGTATCAATCAAGCAAACCACCGGTTTATTGAACTTTTCAGCCAATTTCATGAGTCTAAGCGCTTTTCGGTAGCCCTCAGGGTTGGCCATCCCAAAATTGCGTAATTGGCGCGCTTTGGTATTACTTCCCTTTTGCTGACCAATCATCATTACGGTTTGCCCCCCTAGTTCAGCGAACCCACCCACCATGGCTTTGTCATCTTTGACATTACGATCCCCATGTAATTCAATAAACTTATCACACATTAAATGGATATACTTTAAGGTATATGGACGATCAGGATGGCGACTTAGTTGTACCCTTTGCCAAGGCGAAAGGCTTTCTGTGATTGCTTTTCGCTTGTCCATGATCGATTTTTCCAACTGATTAATTGTAGCAGATAAATCAATTTTTGGATTTTTTTCAGCTAACTTTTTAGTTGCATCTATTTGTTCGTATAAATCTTTAATCGGTTGTTCAAAATCTAAAAACTGTCTATTTGGGTATTCTGGCATATGCTTATATTGGGATGTAAAAATAATAAAGGTTTTTTAATAAAAGTTTGTTTAAAAAAGCAGTTTCCCCTTATCTTTGCAGCCCTTAATAGTGGATTTATCCACGAACCAAGGATCGGTAGTTCAGTTGGTTAGAATGCCGCCCTGTCACGGCGGAGGTCGCGGGTTCGAGTCCCGTCCGGTCCGCTTTAAAACACTTAACCACTTGATTTTCAAGTGGTTATTTTATGCCTGTAGCTGAAAGTGTAGCAAACGGGTTCTTTCAACAGTTCTACCATTTTAAATTGTCCAATAATTAAATGGCTAAAAAGACCTAATGGCCCGAACAGTGTACGTATTAGACTTACCTCTGTCGACCAGCATGCCAATGCCAAAATAATGGGCCCACACATTGTAGTTGTCATACTCTGTAGAACTCCAATAGTAGACATATTCCGAAAAACCACCAATAGCAACTTTATTTATGTATAATATATTTAACTCGTCCTTACTTGGTAAATACCAATCTGTATAACCTCCTCCTGTATAGGCTCTAGCTAATCCTGCTGCATAACTAGTAGCTGTTGCACCTTGACTAGCAATAATTGTATTTGTATTGGACAGACCGGTTCCTATCGCAGTACCTGTTGCTCCAGTTGTTGTATAAGTTCCATTGTACCATCTAGGTCTTGTACTTAAATCTGAGTTTGCTGCAATTAACCCATGGGGTGTAGTTGCATCATAACCAGGATCTCCCGATTGTAAAACATAGGCAACTTTACCTCCTTGATATGTTTCACCAATATTAGGTGTATATAATCCTGCTGCAGGAGTACCTGCTAAATTTGTCCAAGAAGCATTTTCACTATAAACCTGCAATTCCCCTACTGGTCCACAATTAATACACCATACAATTAAACCAGAAACTGGTGTATTAATATTATCTCTTTGTGATCTTGTCATTCTTGGCGGTAAAAAACCTTGAGTAGTTGAATTTACTTCTAACAAAGCTGAAGTTGATGCTGAAGTTGATGAACCCACAATTACTTTTCCATTGACCGTTGCATTTGTTAAGGTACCAACAGAAGTTAAACTAGATCCCGTTACTGTTGATTTTATTGAAGTACCTGTTAAAGTTCCTGCATCCGCTGTTACTGTTATGTCTCCACTACCATCAAATGCAACTCCATTAATATTTCTGGCTGTTGTTAATTTTGTAGCACTACTTGCTGTACCTGCCGTTATTGCGCTTGTTGCAGTAGCAGCATTTCCAGTTATATCTAACTTATTAGATAAAGCTGCTTGAGTAGCAGTACTTATAGGTTTAGATAAATCTGAAGTGTTATTTACATTGTTTAATTGCATTGAGGACTTTAAATCGGACAAACTTGAAACACCCGTTCCTCCTCTCGCAACTGCTACCGCTGTTCCACTCCATATGCCACTTGTGATTGTTCCAACTGTAGCTAAATTAGGTAGTGAGGTAATTGTTGAATTTGAACTAGCTGTAATACTTAAAATGGTAGAACCTGAAACATCCCCTGTATGTGTAGCGTTAGAAACAAGTCCTCCATATAAATTAGACGCTAACCCAATTGTTAAATATGGGTCATCATTGTATTGCCTGACACTTGTTTTTATATTATGATCCCAAGTACTCGACACATTAGATATACCTGAGGTATAGGTTGCATTGCCACCATATAACCAATTTTGATCGCTGGAATTAGTAACAATCCTTGCGGTATATACATTTCCAGACAATACTTCAATATTTGATAAACCAAAATCAAATGTTTTCCAAGAGCTACCAAATCCTGCAATCGTTTGACTAGCACTCGTTCCTAATAAAGTACCAGATAAGCCCTGACCACTATACACTTCAACATAAACAGTTGCTGCAGGACCTGTGGAATTTGGATTCGACGTTTCAAATTCTACTAAACTCAGCTTTCCAGACATGCCTGCAGTAAATGACTGCCAATTTGAAATGCCTCCAGTAGCAACCGCTCCGGTGGGTATCAAAACATCAATTACAACCGAACTTGAAATTGTCACATTACCCGCACCATCAAAAAATTTTTTATACCCAATAATTGAATTACTTATTTTTTCACCCGTTACTGCAGCATCTGCCAAATGTCTGGTTAATATTCCTCCATCAGTAATACCACCTGAATTTATTTGATTATCTACATAAGTCTTTACTGCTTTTTGAGTCGGAAATAAAATATCACTTGTAGCTCCTGCACCTAAATCAACAGCTGTAGATTTATTTGATATAGTTTCCTTTAGCGATAAACTTGTAGTTACGTCTATTGTGTTTGCTTTTAAATTTAATCTATTTGATAAACTTAGCGTGTCCCTAGCTATTCGACTACTTAACATGGTAGCCGTATCTGATATTTTCAATTTAGTCAGTAATGCTGAATCAGTATAAGTTTGTTTTGTGTATTTACTCGTATCAGCAGTATTTAGTTTTAAATCTAATCCACTACTTACATCTAAAGTGTTTGCTTTTAAATTTATTCTATTTGATAAACTTAGCGTATCTCTGGCAATTCGACTACTCAACATTGCAGCGGTATCTGATATTTTCAATTTAGTCAGTAATGCTGAATCAGTATAAGTTTGTTTTGTAAATTTAATAGTATCTGCTTTATTTAGTTTTAAATCTAATCCACTACTTACATCTAAAGTGTTTGCTTTTAAATTTATTCTATTTGATAAACTTAGCGTATCTCTGGCAATTCGACTACTCAACATTGCAGCGGTATCT
>CAJBLA010000028.1 GCA_903953815.1 uncultured Bacteroidota bacterium
ATACGACCTGCTGATGCAAATTTTTCTTGATAGTCTACACTTAAAGGGAAAAAGTCCTGACCATCCTTAGGATCCTTATTCGCGACAACGGTTGCTAATAAAATACAGTTGCCTTGTCTTACGGTTACTGCTCCGTCCGCTTGACGTGCTAATTTTCCGGTTTCGATAAATACCTCCTGACCAGGATTAATTTCGAATTTAACTGATTTGGGTTGTGATAACATGTTAATTTTTTTTAAATCTTTTCTTGTAAGAAACGATCGTATATAAACAACTAATCCCAACCGTGTTTGACAGTTGGGACAGCTATTATAAGATTGTTTTGAATTATTTTCTTAAGCCTAATTTTTCAATTAGAGCGCGGTAACCAGTAAGGTTATGTTTTTGCAAATAAACTAACAAACGCTTACGCTGACCCACTAATTGCATTAACCCTCTTTGAGTTGAATGATCTTTGTGGTTCTCTTTTAAATGTCCAGAGATGTGCGCGATACGCTCAGTTAATAAGGCAACTTGTCCTTCAATTGAACCAGTGTTCGTTGCTTTTCCGCCAAATTCAGCAAAAATGCCTGCTTTTTTTTCTTTTGTTAATGTAGCCATTGTAAAACTTCTTTTTTTGTAGTTAACGATTAACTACGATTTTATTTTTTTATTTCGGCTGCGAAGATACGTGGAAAAGGCGTAAATCAATCAAAAATTTCAACGTTTTTTGGATATTTAGCGCGATTGAAAATGAATAGGTTATCAGCTAACTGGGCTGTGTAACTGATAGAGAGGACCTTAACATCGGTTGTATTGTTGCTTTTATCTAAGATGGAAGCATTGGATAAGGCCGATTTAAGCTTATCGATAATCAAGGTCACTTTTTGAAAACTCTTTCTTTTATCAATGGGATATAACTCGATAGTTGCCTTATTTGCATTTTGACTTAACAGGCTGAAATTGAAATCTTTATCGTAGCTACCTGACAATAATTTTTGCGGACTCAAAGTTTGATCCGACTCCCCCATGGCTGACTTAGAAATGGAGTTTACCCCATCAAAATTATAGATACTCGACCCATCACAAAGAATTTCCATTTTACCCTCGAGTAAGAGGTATTTTTCCCCTTTCATTTTCAGATTAATGGACTTTACCCCCATGAACTTTCCTTTGTTATTTTTAGTGCTAAGTTGAATATTGACTAATATGCCCTTGGACTGCTTCACTTTTTGGCCTAATTGGTCAAGGATGACCTTAGCTTGTGGGTCCTTTTGGGCCAAAGCTGGAAACGAAATAATTGCTATCAATAATATAAATAAATATCTCAGTTGCAGCATTTGGTTGAATTTAAGCTTTTATATTAAAAGTTATCCGTTGGACAAAAATAGTCATTTGTTGTTTAATGAACAATCCAACGGGAATAGGTCCAATTTTAAGGGGTTATTTTATTGCGGTTATAGGTTTTGTAGAAAATCATATAGCTCGGTATCTGTTTTATAAAGCACCTCCCTTGGCTTGCTGCCTTGGCTTGGCCCAACGATACCTGCTGACTCTAATTGATCCATTAAGCGACCTGCCCTGTTATAACCTAGCTTCATGCGTCGTTGTATTAAGGAA
>CAJBLA010000029.1 GCA_903953815.1 uncultured Bacteroidota bacterium
GTCTTATTCCCAAAGGGCGTGTGACCAGCTATGGTGCCATTGCCAAATACTTAGGGACTGGTGGAAGCTCCCGCATGGTGGGCTGGGCAATGAACGCTTCTCATAATATTAAACCAAAAGTACCGGCACATCGTGTTGTAAATAGAAATGGCATGTTAACAGGAAAAGCACATTTTGAAACCCCCACTAAAATGCAGGAACTCTTAGCCAAAGAAAAAATAAAAGTCAAGAACGAAACCATTCTTGACTTTGAAAAATTATTTTGGGACCCAACAATTGAATTGGGGCTTTAATAACATTATGAATTAACTTTAGGTGCAGTAAACACTAGCGGTCAAAAAATGATGATAAATCCAAAAGAATCTCTGAAACTTATTAATCAATATTTTCAAAAGCCATAAATCATGAATAACAATATAATAATGGAACCTGCAGATGTTGATTTTTTAATTGGGCCAAGTAAAATGACGAAAAAGGACTTTCAAGAAATAAGTGCCTATATTAAAAAGCACAAAAAAGAAAATTTGAAATCATTAATTACTACTAATAAAAAGAATAAGTCTAAAAAATAAAAGTCCAAAACGAAACTGTCCTTGACTTTGAAAAACTATTCTGGGACCCAATAATTGAATTGGACTAATACTATTTCATTGCATTAATCATTGACTCATCAAATATCGCTTTCCCCGTATTTACCCAGATATTTCCTACTAATTGTAAGGCACGCCTATTTATATCTTGCCCCAATGTGTATTTATATTCTTTTGAAAAATCTTTTGTGTATTCAAATATCATCAAATTTAACTTATACACATCCCGATAAACTGGTAACTCGTAATATAAGGCCATTTTGTATTCTTTATATTTTTGTCCCGAGTACTCGGGACAAGTAAATTGTCAAATAGTTAAATTGTTAAAAAGCCCTAATGGCGCGAACATTGAATGCGTAGTTCTTAAAGCCGTCGGCCTGATATCCATCGTAGAAACTCTGGCACCACGCGCCGCTGGAGACGCCGACGAGGTTGGCGTTGCCCTCCGTAGAACTCCAATAATTGAAGCCAATCGCAAAACCTCCGATAGCAGTTCTATTTAAGTATAATTTATTTAACTCATCTTTACTTGGTAAATACCAATCAGAATAACCACCTTGAACTAAGTCTCCACAAAGTCTAGCAGCAATTCCTGCTGTAGCACAACCTGCCATTATATCAATAGTATTTTGATTACCTGTTCCTATTGCTGTACCATCTGCTCCTGATATGGTTGTACCAAAACATCCCCATTGTGCAGCTGTAGAAATATCTGCAGCTGTTGCAATAAGTCCATGTTGAACATTTGCATCGTATCCCGGATCTTCAGAGACTAAAATATACGCTATTATACCACCTTGGTATTCATCACCTACTCTCAAAATTGCATTTGAAGCCGTTCCTCCAATCATATTGGTCCATGCGGTACCATTGTAAACCTGAAGCTCTCCATTTTGACCACAATTTGTACACCATACCACCAAGCCAGCAGCTTTTGATGAAATAGCATCGCGCTGTGCTCCTGACATTCGGGGTGGCAGAAACCCTTGTGTGGTAGAACTTGCTTCTAATACTGCTGAAGCGCTTGCAGCTGATGATGCACCTACGATTACTTTACCATTGACAGTTGCACTAGTTAAGGTGCCCACACTGGTTAAACTAGAACCTGTTACTGTTGAATTTAATGTAGTACCTGTTAAAGTTCCTGCATCTGCTGTAATTGTTATATCTCCACTACCATCAAATGCTACTCCATTTATATTTCTTGGTGTTGCTAATTTGGTGGCCGTACCTGCATTACCCGTTATACTTCCTGCAATTGCATTCGTTACCGTTAAGTTCGCTAATGTCCCAACACTTGTTAAACTAGAACTCGTTACTGTTGATTTCAAAGTAGTTCCAGTCAAAGTTCCTGCATCCGCCGTTACTGTTATATCTCCACTACCATCAAAATCTACATTATTTATTTTCCTTGCTGTTGCTAATTTAGTTGCTGTACCTGCATTACCAGTAACATTTGTTTGATCGCCGGTGTTCGATCCGCTTAGTGTTGTAATACCTAATTTAGATTTTATGGAGCTTGTAGTTTCATCTCCTGTATTTATGCCACTTGTATTTGAAATTACTCCAGATTGAACATCAGTTACATAGTTTCTATCAGTACTTGGAGTAATATCGGCTGTGGTTGCATCTGCCCCTGCAGTTATTAAACCTTTAGTATCATAAGTGATTTTTGTTTTTGTTGCACCAGCAATTGAACTATTTGGTACTATATAATTAGTGCCGGCTATTAAAGGTATTTGGTAATCTGTACCAGCGACTAAAGGGGCTTGTACATTTGCCCCAATCACTAATCCCAAATTTGCTCTTGCTGCTGTAGCATTTGTTGCACCTGTTCCTCCATTAGAAAGTGCAATTGCAGTTCCGCTCCAAGTTCCACTATTAATTATGCCAACTGTAGTTAAACTAGATCCTGTTACTGTTGAATTCAAAGTGGTTCCGGATAATGTTCCTGCATCCGCTATTGCTGTTATTATTATATCTCCACTACCATCAAAATCGACATTATTTATTTTTCTTGCAGTAGCTAATTTAGTTGCA
>CAJBLA010000030.1 GCA_903953815.1 uncultured Bacteroidota bacterium
AGGCTATGGCAAAATGGGTAAGGCAATTGAAACCATTGCATTAAACAAAGGACATGAAATTGTCCTAAAAATAGATATTCAAAATAGCCAAGACTTTACCGAAGCTGCATTACAAAAAGCAGATGTCGCTATTGAATTTACTGGACCACATAGCGCTTATGAAAATGTAAAAAAATGCATTACATGGGGTATACCGGTAGTGAGTGGGTCTACAGGTTGGCTAGATCAATGGATTGAGATCAAAGATTTATGTGAAGTAAAAAATGGCACTTTAATTTACTCAAGCAACTATAGCATTGGCGTTAATTTGTTTTTTGAATTAAATAAGCAATTGGCACAATTAATGCAGCCCTATAATAGCTATGATGTTTCAATGACCGAAGTACATCACACTGAAAAAAAGGACGCCCCAAGTGGAACGGCTATCTCCCTGGCAGAACAAATTTTAACTCATTTAGACAGGAAAAATAAATGGGTTAACGGGACTTCTGCAAATGCAAATGAATTGGTCATTCAATCAGAAAGAATGGATCCAGCCCCTGGAACACATATGGTCAAATATAGCTCGGAAGTGGATGATATTGAAATTATACATACCGCACACACCCGGGTTGGATTTGCAAGTGGCGCTGTTTTGGCTGCTGAATTTGCATTTGAAAAAAAGGGTATCTTTACAATGAAAGATGTTTTAGGGCTTTAACCAACAGCTTAAATTAGTTGTAATAAAAAGCAATTGTAAAAATAATGCTATCTAAAAAAACACAATATGCACTTCAGGCACTCTCCTATATGGCAGGTGAAAAGTCAGATGCTCCTATTTTGATTGCTGAAATTGCACAAGAAAAAAACATTCCTTTAAAATTTTTAGAAAGTATTTTACTAGAACTACGCAAGGCCGGCTTTTTAGAAAGTAAAAAAGGAAAAAACGGAGGTTACTTTTTTGCTATCCCTCCGGAAAATATTAAGTTATCAAGCATATTTAGAATTATTGAAGGCCCCATTGCCTTATTGCCTTGTGTAAGTTTAAATTTTTACGAAAAGTGCGCAGACTGTAATGAAAAAAAATGTGGCATTAATAAAGTAATGATTGAAGTGCGCGATAACACTTTGGCGATTTTGGATAAAAGAACAGTAGCTGATTTAAATTATAAAAAAGCAAAGTAATTGTTACTACACCATATGTATAGTAGGTGTATAAATCAACAAAACATGAAAAAACTATTTTTCATTTTGCTTTTGGGCATTAGCAGTATTACAAATGCGCAGAGTTTAGTAGGAGGACAAAATATTTTAAAAACTAATTTATCCAGCGACGCTTTAAATAATTACAACCTAACTTTTGAGAGAAGTTTGTCTCGTTTTATGTCGGTATCCTTGAGTTATCGAAAAATGAACAAACAAAAATTACCCCTTAAAGAATTAGCAAAACAATTTATTCAAAACCCGGCCATTGATTTTGATAATTTTCAAATTGGAAATTCAGCAATAACGGCAGAAGCCCGTTTTTATTTAGGGGTATCTAAAATGTCTGGTCTGTATTTAGCTCCCTATGCAAGAATGGCAACCTTTGACTTAACTGTTCCTTTAGATTATACCTATACACCTGCATCGCCTATTCCGAATGTAACCTTACCTGCGATACCCATGCATGCACAATTAGATGGCACTATTCGATCAACTAGTTATGGGGTATACACAGGAATGCAATTTCAATTATTAACAAAGTTGGTATTAGACCTCTGGATTGTTGGAGGTCATTATGGAACTTCTAATGGAAAATTAATTTTTGTTGCCCCCAATGGCACGCCTGCCTTAGCCTTAACAGAATTAAAAAAGACGATTGATCAAACCAAAACCACCCCATTTAATTTAACCACCAGTACCACGTCGAATGGCATTGTCACAGACACCGAAGGACCCTGGGCTGGAATTAGGGGCCTTGGTGTTACCATCGGCTTTCGATTTTAATGATACACAAAGACATTCTCAAAACATATCTATTCTTCTATTAAGTATACTGCCACTAGATTGCGTAAATAACTTACCTTTGATTCCACAAAGCTGAATTATATGATGCCTACTTATTTACAAGATTTATTTAAATCTCAAAGCTACGATGCAAACAACTTTTTTTTAATTGCAGGTCCTTGCGTTGTTGAAAACGAAGACATTGTAATGGAAATAGGAGAAAAAGTAAGTACGCTTTGTAAAAATTTAGGTATCCCATATGTTTTTAAAGCGAGCTACCGAAAAGCAAACCGAACTAGTGCCAATTCATTTACAGGTATTGGAGATGATACCGGCATGGAATTAATTAAAAAAGTGGGTGCAAAATTTCAAGTGCCTACTACTTCTGATATTCATGCACACGAGGAAGCGGCGATAGCAGCACAATACATTGACATATTGCAAATCCCTGCTTTTTTATGCAGACAAACCGACTTATTAATTGCAGCAGCACAAACAGGTAAAATTGTAAATGTAAAAAAAGGACAATTTTTAAGTGGCGCCTCCATGAAATTCGCAGTGGATAAAATTAAATTAGCAGGCAACGAAAAAATAATGTTGACCGAAAGAGGAAATACATTTGGCTATCAGGATTTGGTGGTTGATTACAGAAATATTCCTGCGATGGCCGAAAATGGTGTGCCCGTGATAATGGATTGTACGCATTCATTACAACAACCTAATCAAACGAGTGGCGTTACAGGTGGCAACCCACAATTAATTGAGACGATTGCCAAAGCAGCCATTGCTACAGGCGCGCATGGTTTATTTATTGAAACGCATCCAAATCCAGCACAAGCAAAAAGTGATGGTGCTAATATGTTACCCTTAGACATGCTTGCGCCCTTATTAGAGAAATTGGTAAAATTGAGAAAGGCAGTAATTTAGCAGCTGCTAAAAATACTTCATGGGATTTCTTTTCCCTAGTAGAATGTATTTTCTAATACTTCTCCAAAAAGCCAATATCATATAAATGATGACAGGCGAACCGAAAGTTAGAAATGAAATGTAGATAAACCACATTCTAATTTTAGTGGTCGCAATGCCCAATCTTTCGCCTATGGCAGTGCAGACCCCAAAAGCATGTATTTCAAAAAAATCCTTGACTTTTTGCATATATAAAGCGACTATTCTATGTGCAATCTATAAAAAAAAGTGGACATAAAGTGTATTTTTTGCTTTAACCGGGTGCAAATTTGGCTTACCTTTGCCCCAATTTTAACCACAAAACTAAGTACCATGGCTTTTGATATCGAAATGATCAAAAATTTGTATGCTGCAATGCCTGCAAAAGTAGAAGCGGCTCGAAAATTATTAAATCGCCCATTGACCTTATCTGAAAAGATATTGTTCTCTCATTTGCATGGTGATCAAAAGTTAGAAAATTTTGAAAGAGGTGGTTCTTATGTAGATTTTGGTCCAGATCGTGTTGCGATGCAAGATGCAACAGCGCAAATGGCATTATTACAATTTATGCAAGCGGGTCGTCCTAAGGTTGCTGTTCCAAGTACCGTGCATTGCGATCACTTAATTTCAGCAAAAGTTGAAGCAAAACAAGATTTAAAAGTGGCAACAACAGAAAGTAAAGAAGTGTATGATTTTCTTGCTTCTGTTTCAAATAAATATGGTTTGGGTTTTTGGAAACCTGGTGCTGGAATTATTCACCAAGTTGTTTTAGAGAACTATGCTTTCCCAGGTGGCTTAATGATTGGTACCGATTCACATACGGTGAATGCAGGTGGCTTAGGTATGATTGCGATTGGTGTGGGTGGTGCTGATGCTTGTGATGTAATGGCAGGTTTACCATGGGAATTAAAATGGCCTAAACTAATTGGTATCAAGTTGACAGGAAAGTTAAATGGTTGGACTGCGCCTAAGGATGTGATTTTAAAAGTAGCTGGTATCCTAACTGTAAAAGGCGGAACTGGTGCCATTGTAGAATATTTTGGTGAAGGTGCTACCAGCATGAGTTGTACAGGTAAAGGAACTATTTGTAATATGGGTGCTGAAATTGGTGCAACCACTTCCACTTTTGGTTACGATGCAAGCATGAGTCGTTATTTAAGTTCCACAGGCCGTGCAGATGTTGCTGCATTAGCAGATACGGTTGCTGCACATTTAACAGCGGATCCTGAAGTATATGCTTCTCCAGAAAAATATTTTGATCAAGTGATTGAAATTGATTTGACTACATTAGAACCACATTTGAATGGTCCATTCACGCCAGATTTAGCGACGCCTATTTCAAAAATGAAAGAAGCGGCTGCGGCAAATGGTTGGCCTACAAAAATTGAAGTTGGCTTAATTGGAAGCTGTACCAACTCCTCTTATGAAGATATTAGTCGTGCCGTAAGTTTGGCAAAACAGGTTTCTGAAAAAGGATTAACCATGAAGGCAGAATATATGATTACGCCAGGTTCTGAGCAAGTAAGATATACGATTGAAAGAGATGGCTTTTTAGAGGTATTCAGTAAAATTGGTGCGAAAGTTTTTGCAAATGCATGTGGCCCTTGTATTGGAATGTGGGAGCGTGTAGGTGCAGAGAAAAAAGAAAAAAATACCATTGTACATTCTTTCAACAGAAACTTTGCAAAACGTGCGGATGGAAATCCAAACACCTACGCATTTGTGGGTTCCCCTGAATTAATTACCGCATTAGCTATTGCAGGTGATTTAAGTTTCAATCCATTAACAGATACCTTGACGAATAATAAAGGCGAACAAGTTAAATTAGATGCGCCTACTGGAGATGAATTACCAGTAAAAGGTTTTGCAGTTGAGGATGCTGGTTTCCAAGCACCAGCGGAAGATGGCTCCAATGTTATTGTTGCAGTTGACCCTACCTCGAAGCGTTTACAATTATTAGATCCTTTTGCTGCTTGGGAAGGAACAGATTTAAAATCATTACGTTTATTAATAAAAGCAAAAGGGAAATGTACAACGGATCATATTTCTATGGCAGGTCCATGGTTAAAGTTTCGCGGTCACTTAGATAATATTTCCAACAACTTATTAATTGGTGCTATTAATTTCTTCAATGAAAAAACGGACAACGTAAAAAGTCAAATCAATGGCAATTACGATACTGTTCCAAATACACAAAGAGCATATAAAGCCGCTGGCGTAGGCACAATAGTAGTCGGTGACGAAAACTACGGAGAAGGAAGTTCTCGCGAACACGCTGCCATGGAACCAAGACACTTAGGTGTTCGTGTAGTTTTGACTAAATCATTTGCGCGTATACATGAAACCAACTTGAAAAAACAAGGTATGTTGGCTTTGACTTTTGCAGAGAAAGCAGATTATGATAAAATTCAAGAAGATGACAGTATTGATGTAAATGGTTTAACGAGTTTTGCACCAGGAACACCTTTAACTTTAGTGTTAACGCATAAAGATGGTTCTGTAGACACCATCAAAGCAAACCACACTTACAACCAACAACAAATTGAGTGGTTTAAAGCAGGTGGTGCATTAAATATTATTAGAAAACAAGTCGGCAAATAAAAAATTGCTACTTTTACATTACAACTAGGATCCACTATACATTATAATGGTTTCCGAAACCCGTCCCGATTTATCAGGGCGGGTTTTTTATTTAAATACAATGCCAGAGAACACAAATTTTCTTAAATTTAGGCATGATAAATACAGCATTGGTTTCCTATGGCATGAGTGGCCGCGTATTTCACGCGCCTTTTATTGACTTAAACCCCGATTTTAACTTAGTGGGTAGCTGGGAACGCAGTCAAAAAAATATTCAAGCAAGGTATCCGCATACGAAATCATTTAATTCCTATGAGGAAATTTTAAATGACCCCAGCATTCATTTAGTAATTGTAAATAGCCCCAATGACACGCATTACGAATATACGAAGCGTGCTTTATTGGCAGGGAAACATGTGGTTACGGAAAAAGCATTCACAGTAACTGTTGCAGAAGCGGAAGAATTAGATGCATTGGCACAAAAATTAAATTTAAAATTGGCAGTGTATCATAATCGCCGATATGATGCTGATTTTTTAACCATCCAAAAGTTAATTAAAGAAGATGCGATTGGCGAATTTTTAGATATACAAATATCTTTTGAAAGGTACAGAACCACCTTAAGTCCTAAAGTACATAAGGAATTACCTACCCCTGGGGCAGGTGTATTATTTGATTTAGGTCCCCATTTGGTGGACCAAGCATTATTATTATCTGGTATGCCGACACATATATTTGCCGACTTACGCATCATCAGAAAAGTGTCCCTAGTAGATGATTATTTTACATTGCTTTTATACTACCCTACCCACCGTATTCTATTAACCAGTGGCATGGTATATATGCAACAACTACCTGCTTATAAAATTTATGGATCAAAAGGTTGCTTCATCAAATACAGAGCGGACATACAAGAGGATGAATTATTAGCAGATAAAATTCCAACTGGACCTAATTGGGGTGTGGAACCTGAAAATAAATGGGGCACACTTAGTTCAGATAATAATGGCGAAACCAGTACCCAAATAATTCCAAGCTTAGCAGGCGACTATGGACAGTTTTATACATTGATGGCAGCAGCCATCAAACATAATGCACCTGTGCCTACCTCTGCAAAGCATGGTGCTGATATTATACGCGTTTTAGAAACCGCTAGAAAAAGTTTTGCAGAAAAAAAGATAATTGCACTTTAAATGCATCCTTATTTATCGCCGCTCTCTAAACGCGAAGCGCTGAAGCATCAGTAAACTATTTATTATCACAGCAACTCGTTAAATATAAAACGCCCCGATCAATCGGGGCGTTTTTCTAATCTTTATCTTTTTAATTTTAAACAAAATTAAAAACTACATCTTCTTAGCATCTTCCAAGAATTTCGCTAAGCCTATATCGGTTAAAGGATGTTTTAATAATCCTAAAATTGAATCTAAAGGACAAGTGCAAACATCAGCGCCCGCTTCAGCTGCCTTAACAATATGTAAAGCATTTCTGATCGATGCCGCTAATATTTGTGTTTGAAAACCTTGTACATCAAAAATATGTCTGATTTGACCAATCAATTCCATGCCATCCCAACTGCTATCATCAATACGACCAATAAATGGAGATACATAAGTAGCACCTGCTTTGGCAGCTAAAATAGCTTGACCCGCTGAAAATATCAATGTACAATTGGTGCGAATACCATTATCACTAAACCATTTAATCGCTTTGATACCATCTTTAATCATTGGCACTTTTACCACAATATTTGGATGAATTGCTGCTAATTTTTTCCCTTCTTCCACCATTGTAGCAAAATCAGTTGATAATACTTCCGCACTAATATCTCCGTCCACGATATCGCAAATTGCTTTGTAATGCGCAGCAATAGCAGCTTCCCCTTTTACGCCCACTTGCGCCATTAAAGATGGATTTGTCGTAACCCCATCTAAAATACCCAACTCA
>CAJBLA010000031.1 GCA_903953815.1 uncultured Bacteroidota bacterium
TATAGCTCGGTATCTGTTTTATAAAGCACCTCCCTTGGCTTGCTGCCTTGGCTTGGCCCAACGATACCTGCTGACTCTAATTGATCCATTAAGCGACCTGCCCTGTTATAACCTAGCTTCATGCGTCGTTGTATTAAGGAAGTAGATCCCATTTGCGCATTCACAATTAATTTAGCTGCATCTTCAAATAACGGGTCCCGATCGCCAGCATCAAAACCACTTGCATCCGTATCTTTCTCATCGGTATATTCAGGTAATAAGAAGGCCTGTGGATAGCCTTTTTGTTCCGCGATAAAATTACATACTCGGTCCACTTCAGGCGTATCCACAAATGCGCATTGCAAACGTGTAATTTCCCCGTTGTAACTTACGAGCATATCTCCTTTGCCGATTAACTGTTCTGCACCACCCGCATCTAAGATGGTACGGCTATCAATTTTACTGGACACTTTAAATGCAATACGCGCTGGGAAGTTCGCTTTAATCGTACCGGTAATAATATTTACGGAAGGTCGTTGCGTGGCTATGATTAAATGGATACCCACTGCACGTGCTAACTGCGCCAAACGCGCAATCGGCATTTCTACTTCCTTACCCGCAGTCATAATTAAATCCGCAAACTCATCCACGACCAATACAATGAACGGTAAATATTGATGCCCTTTTTCAGGATTTAATTTTCGTGCAGTAAACTTCTCATTATATTCTTTGATATTTCTACAGCCTGCTTCTTTTAATAAATCATACCGATTATCCATTTCAATACACAATGCATTTAAAGTACTGATTACCTTTTTGGTATCAGTGATAATTGCATCTTCCTCCCCAGGTAGTTTTGCTAAAAAATGTTTTTCAATGACGCGGTACAAACTTAATTCCACTTTCTTAGGATCCACCAACACAAACTTTAATTGCGAAGGGTGTTTCTTATATAATAGAGAAACTAAAATTGCATTTAAACCCACCGACTTACCTTGGCCAGTAGCTCCTGCCATTAATAAATGTGGCATGCTTGCTAAATCCACAATAAAATTTTCATTGTCAATTTTTTTACCAATCGCTATCGGAAGCGAGTATTGACTGGTTTGGAATTTTTCACTTGCCAATAATGTTTTCATACTCACCACAGACTTACGAATATTGGGTACTTCAATACCAATGGTCCCCTTACCAGGAATAGGCGCAATAATACGAATACCTAATGCGGCTAAACTTAATGCAATATCATCCTCTAAGTTTTTAATACGGCTAATACGAACACCAGGCGCAGGTACAATTTCATACAAAGTAACTGTAGGTCCTACCGTAGCAGCAATACGTTGAATTGAAATATCGTAATTTTTTAATGTCGCAATGATTTGGTTTTTGTGGGTTTCCAATTCTTCTGGATCCTGTACAATTTTTTCACTACCATGCGTCTCTAATAAATTAATATTAGGATACTTATAATTTTTTAAATCAAGGGTTGCGTCATATTTGGTCGCTAAACTACCAATAGCAGCTGCAGGAATAACTGCTTCTTCTGCACCTTCTTTTATTTCTAAGTCCAAATCCTCCAATAACTCTCCATCAAAATTCGAAATATTCTTTTTTGAGGGTACCACTTCAACGATGGGCGCAACCTCAGGAATTTCTTCCTCTTCAATTAATGTGGGTTCCAATTCGGAGATGTTTGTATTTTCTTCTTCTTCTAAGGACAACTCATCAATGAAAAGCTTCCCACCATCCGGAACCGCTGTAGGTATTAAATTGCCATCTGCA
>CAJBLA010000032.1 GCA_903953815.1 uncultured Bacteroidota bacterium
ACTTTTTGATAATGAAAATATCACCTGGATTGGACAAAACTTAAAATATGATTTTTTAGTATTAAAATGGTATGGCATTGAATTAAAGGGAAAAACCTTTGATACGATGTTGGCACATTATGTAATAGAGCCAGAAGGCAGGCGTGGTATGGATTTATTAAGTGCACAATTTTTAGGCTACGAACCGGTTTCCATTACTAGCATTATTGGCAAGAAAGGTAAAAACCAGGGTAGTATGCGTGATGCGCCGCTAGATCAAATAACACAGTATGCTGCCGAGGATGCGGATATTACCCTACAACTGAAAAACTGTTTTGCCCCTTTAATTATAAAGAGAGAGGTTACCAAGGTTTTTAATGAAGTAGAAAACCCACTGGTGCGTGTTTTGGTTGACATGGAATACGAGGGCGTAAAAGTGGATACAAAATTTTTAAGTGATTATAGTAAGGTGTTAGAGGTGGATGCTAAAATAAGTGAAGAGCGTGTGTATGAGCAAGCGGGTGTTCGATTTAATTTAGCTTCTCCAAAACAACTGGGTGAGGTACTTTTTGAAATTTTAAAATTAGATGCAAAAGCCAAAAAAACTAAAACAGGACAATACGCAACAGGAGAAGATGTTTTACAAAAAATGGCGGCGAAGCATAAAATAGTTGATGATATTTTAAATTTTAGAGAGCTTACAAAATTGAAATCAACTTATGTTGATTCGGTTCCTGCATTAATTAATCCTAAAACAGGCCGCATTCATACAAGCTACGCGCAAGCGGTTGCAGTCACTGGGCGATTAAGCAGTACCAATCCAAATTTGCAAAATATCCCCATTAGAACCGAACGTGGGCGTGAAATTAGAAAAGCCTTTATACCAAGAGATCAGGATAGGGTTTTAATAAGCGCGGATTATTCACAAATTGAATTAAGAATTGTTGCAGCCATTAGTGGTGATCCAAATATGTGTGATGCCTTTAAACAAGGAAAAGATATTCATACCGCAACAGCGGCAAAGGTATACGGTATCGAAGAATCAGCTGTAACAAAGGAAATGCGTTATAAAGCCAAAAGTGTGAATTTTGGAATTATATATGGACAGGGTGCTTTTGGATTAGCAGAAAACCTAGGTATTCCAAGGGCGGAAGCAAAAGAAATAATTGACAACTATAAAAAAGAATTTCCAAATATTCAATTGTACATGGACCAACAAATTAATCATGCTAAAGAAATGGGTTATGTAGAAACCCTCATGGGCAGGAAGCGTTGGTTAAGAGATATCAATAGTAATAATTTTACCGTACGCGGTTTTGCGGAGAGGAACGCAATTAACTCTCCTATTCAAGGATCTGCAGCTGATATGATTAAATTAGCAATGATTAAAATTCATGCAGAAATGAAAAAATCAAATTGGGATTCTAAAATGATTTTACAGGTACACGATGAGTTGGTATTTGATGCAACAGAAAAAGAAGTTCCGGCACTTAAAGAATTAATTTTGAATTGTATGAAATCTGCAATGGTATTACCAAATGGTGTTCCTGTAGAGGCAGAGGTGGGTGTTGGAAAAAACTGGTTAGAGGCCCACTAATATTAGTGCGCGTTTATTTTAAATAAAAAAGTCCTACTTTTTTTTATAGACAGGAACGGTGCTGCAGGGTTCCCCATACATAATGCTTTTCACAACGGGCCTTAATTTTTGTGTAATAGCAATATAGGCGGACTCGCCAATTGGTGTATCTCCACACCCCTTAATAACCACTCTTTGATCGGTATATTCGGTAGCGTTAATTAAATTTATCTCTTGTAGTAAAATTTGTTCTCTTACTTTATTTTCATCACCAAAATAAATCGCCTTTGCTGTATTGCTTAAATTTGAAGCGACCAGCATATTCGCCCACATTGGAATAATGGCATCAGCTGAACAGTGTATACCCACTATTTTATCATGGTATTCCTTCCAATCTATTTCTGCGAGCGAGGCCCTAAACTCCTTCTCTTTTAAAATGAGCTCCATAAATAGATAGGGTTTAATATCAAACACAACCACAGAGTTATTGGGTAAAAAACTAGCAAGATCAATGCTAATTAATCCACTTTCCGCAACTTTATTTATTAGGGCATCTGACATGGTGTAAAATTAGGCACTATTTAATTAATCTACTGACGAAATAGCAAGATTATACCTTAAAAAACACATAAACTACCGCGAATGCGGGGAAAAGAAACGGCCCCGATAAATCGGGGCCGCAATGGCTATAAGTTCTAGTGTCTATTAATACACCTTTGATCTATTATCTTTAATACTAGCCGCTTTTCTAAGGGCGACGTTCGTTCTAAACATTACATTTCTTAATCTTTGTAGTGTTTCGTCTTTGTATGATAACGGATCTTGTTGCGCAGGTTTTGCGCCCAGTGCGTTTACGCTTAAAACAAAAACACCTGTATTACCAGCTATCGGTTCGCTTACTTTGTTTAATAATGCTTTATTAAAAGCGGCACCAACAACTTTTGGTTCATTTCCCACATTAGATAACATTGAAAATACATATCCAATACTGTCTAGTTTTTGGACAATTGTTTTTCCCGCACTAGCATATGATTCTAGTGAATTACCCTTAAGAGTGGTTTTTATTATGGTCGCCTTTTTTTCGTCTCTAATGATTCCTTCTACCTGTGGTCTTGCTGCATCAACACCCATTAGACCCTTTTTATCTTCGCTGGTAATAATTGCAACCAAATAATTATCTTCTACCTCAAATGGTTCTGAAATATCATTGACTGATTTTTCATAAACCCAACGCACCATCGCCCTAGAATCACCAATACCCTGAATACTAAAATCATTTTCTTTAATATTCGTAGCTGGTAGTGCTTGTTTATTTGCCTTAACAGCGTTTGCATTAAAAGATTTTAAATCTGTGCTTGATGTTGCAAATAGTGCTGCTGCAGTTGATGCCGCATTAATTGTTTCTGTGCTTGGTAGTAAAGGCTTAGATAAGTAAGCAATTTTATAAGAAGCTACTTTTGGAGTTTGTTTTAAAATCTCCGTATAATGGTAACCAAATTCAGTTTTGACAACTTGTTTGGTTCCGACTGGATTCGCAAAAGAAAAATCATTGAACGCTGGTGTCATTTGTGCTTGAGGAAACATTTCAATTATTCCACCAGTGGGTTTACTTCCTTGATCATCAGAATATTGTTGACATAGCGCGTCGAAAGAAGCACCGCCACGTATTGCAATACTAATACTATCTGCTAATTTTTTTGCAACACTATCATCTTTAATTTGTTGTCCATTCTGAGGATTTGTAGTAGCAATTAAGATGTGTCTAACACTTGTGCTATCTGGCCATTGAGTGGTTCCAACCACTTTTGCAATGGTGAAGTTTCTTCCATCAATATAGGGACCGAAAACACCACCAACTGGTAAAGAAAGAATAGCATCTTTTTGTGGAACTTGTATTCTATTTTTACTCAAATAACTATTATAAAAAATATTTTCTGTTCCAACCTTATTTAAATAAGAAGCAACATCACTCGCGTTTTTAAAATCTTCTTTTAATGAAGCAACTTGGTTATAAACATTAGCACTATCAACAGAGGAAGGCGCTGCACTAAAAACGACAAAACTAATATTTCTAGATGTTTCATCGACCTGATATGCGGCTGCGTTTTCTTTTAAATATGTTGAAACCTCATCATTACTCACTTTAATTGAACTATCAATGATGCTATTGTATGGAACAGAAACATATGATATATTTGAAATTGCATTAGTTTCGGTGAATTCTTTATCCGCCAACCATTTAGGAATTTGTATCCCTTTAATTACTAATGCTTGGTATTTACTTCTTTGTCTGTTTTCAATAGAGGGCGCAATATAAAATTTCTCAATTTGGTTTATTTGGTCTGCATTTTTACTTTTTTTAAGTTGTGCAATTGCTTGACGTGCATCATTAACCTTAAACTCGCCGGTTGCCCTATCGGTGAACTCTTGTCTAAAAGGAGATTCATTACCAAATAAAACATCGTTTAATTCTTTGTTTCCAACAGTAATACCTAGCTTTTCTTGTTCTGTTTTAAACAAAAGAAGATCTACTTCTTGGTTCCATAAAAATCCAATAATTTGCTCTCTCTTAATTCCTTGGGATGCGTAGTTTTGCACCTGGATTTCTACCTTCTCTTCAAATTCTACCTTTTTAATTTCTTCACCATTTACGGTTCCAAGGCTCGAAGTATTACTTCCATTTTGGCGTCCAACACCATCTTGTAATATAAAAGCAACCAAGGCGATTACAATAATAATAAAGATGATCCATGTACCTCTTTCTCGAATGTTCTGAATAATTGACATATATCTATAATTATAGGAGAGCAAAAATAATGTTTTCTAGGTTGTAAATAGGGGGTCTGGGGGTATTTTTAGGGCAATTTTTAGTAAATACGCAATTAAAAATACACATTGGCTAGGTGGATAAATTAATTTTTCGTGGATATCTCCTCTTTTGATCTGAATAAACCTGCAGAAAAATAGCATAAGAAAATTAGGATAAGAAAAAAACTAACTATTCTTGGATTTAAGGGTTCACTTATACCCGTTAATTAACAGTGTATAATTTGTTACTTATTTAAATTCTAAAAAAAT
>CAJBLA010000033.1 GCA_903953815.1 uncultured Bacteroidota bacterium
CTTGAATGATTTTTCTTGGCTAGTGGCTATAATAGGCGTAGAAAGGGATAAAAAAAGAAAAAATTTGAAATGAATTTGCATAGATGCAAATTTAGTAGTTAATTTATTCTAGATTCATTATCGCATCCAAATTTATTCATTTTAATGTCACCCAATATGAAAGGTTTAATCATTGCAACCACACTCTTCTTTTTTATTATAAACGCTCAGGCACAAGTATGGTCTGTTCAAAAACAAGCACTTACAATCAATGAGGTATTGAATGATAGAATAGACAATTTGTTACCTAAGTTAATGGATGAAGCCAATATAGATTGTTGGCTCATTATTTCAAGAGAATACAACGAAGACCCCATCTTGAAAACCTTTTTACCTGCTGAATGGATTTCTGCAAGAAGGACAACCATATTGGTTTTTAATAGAGACAAAAAAAATAATACCTTAAAAAGTTATGCTATAGCAAGGTACCAGGTTGGAAAACGTATTCAAGCTGCATGGAATCCCGAAAAAGAGCCCAATCAATGGAACGCGCTTTCAAAACTGATTGATAGTTTAAACCCCAATCAAATTGGTTTAAACACTTCTATGGATTATGGACACGCAGATGGATTGCATCTAACAGAGTTCAATGAACTTAAAAATGCCATGTCGCCTAGTCAATTAAAAAAAATCGTATCTGCCGAAAAATTGGGTGTTGCTTGGTTAGAGACTAGAACGGAAAAAGAAATGGCCTTGTATCCAACCCTACTCGCCATTACCCATCAAATTATCAAGGAAGGATTTAGCAATCAAGTGATACAACCCAATCAAACAAGCACCAATGATTTGGTATGGTGGTTCAGACAAAAATTAATTGACCTAGGACTGTCAACATGGTTTCATCCTTCTATAGAAATTCAAAGAAGAGTAAGTAATGAAAATGATGCTATTATTCGCCCCGGGGATTTATTACATGTAGATTTTGGAATCAGTTATTTAAGACTCAATTCGGATGTACAAGAACATGCTTATCTATTGTTACCAAATGAAAAAGTAGCACCCGATGAATTAGTTGCTGCATTTAGTAAGACCAATAGACTTCAGGATATTTTAACTACCAATTTTAAAACTGGCAGAACGGGAAATGCAATACTAGCTGCTTCCATTCAACAAGCAAAAGCAGAAGGCATTCAGCCAAGCATCTACACGCATCCAATTGGATCTCATGGTCACGCAGCAGGCACAACGATTGGCATGTGGGATATGCAACAAGGGGTTCCAGGTTCGGGTGATTATGCAATGCGTCCAAATACTTGTTACTCAATTGAACTCAATGCAACGCATACCATTCCGGGATGGAATAAACCTGTAAGAATTGCATTAGAACAAAATGGCTTTTTCAACGGATCAGGTTTTGAGTACCTTGACGGCCGTCAAAAAACAATACACTTAATTCAATAAAAAAAAGGCGCTACAGATGTAGCGCCTTTTTTGTCATCCCATCATCCTATAATTTATCCCATTCAGTATTTATATTATCCCAAAAAGAATTTTACAATAAAATATGTAATTGCAGCAAGTACTGCACTCACAGGGATAGTTAATATCCATGCCCAAAGTAAATTGGTTGTTACACCCCATCTAACTGCGCTTAATCTTTTTGTTGCACCAACCCCAATAATGGATCCAGTGATGGTATGCGTTGTTGAAACTGGGATACCCATCTGTCCTGTAAAGAACAAGGTAAATGCTCCAGCTGTTTCAGCAGCAACACCTTCTAAAGGCGTTACTTTGGTGATTTTAGAGCCCATTGTTTTAACAATTTTCCATCCACCACTCATGGTGCCCATACCAATAGCCAAATAACATGCTACCGGAACCCAACTTGGGAGAGATGCAAAATCTTGTATTGTACCACTTGCAATTAATGCGGCGCCAATAATTCCCATTACTTTTTGCGCGTCATTACCACCGTGACCAATACTAAATGCAGCAGAACTAAATAACTGTAATTTTTTAAACATATTACCTACTGATAGCGCTGTAGGTGTTTTGATTTTCTCAACATATAAGTAAATCAAAATAAAAATAAGTGCCGAACCAAAAATACCATTTACAATCATCGTATTGTCTGCTTTATCAATCTCATCAGAAAATGTTTTCTCGATATTAAATCCGGCCAGTTTGGCTTTAACTTTATCTAAGTTTTTTGCCTGAATAGGATAAATCTGATTGATAAGTGTAACGGTAGAATCTATTGTAATGGTTCCAGCTAAAAATAATTTTACGGGTGCTTTATATTCTTCTGTAATAACTTTAGCAATATCATATTCCTTTTTTGCCGAATCATTTTCGGGCGCTTTGGCTTCTAAAACTAAAAAGTCGTTGGCATTTCTTACCGCATCTTTTAATTTACTTACAGCAATTTGATCCAACCAGCCACTGTCTTTTGCAACTTTGCCAATATGGGTTGCGCTGGTGTTATCAAAATTTTCGATGAATGGGTGTATTGAATTAAAACTTGCAGTTGCTTTTGTCAACTTCTCTTCTGTCAGGGTTAATTTTTTTAATAAAATAGTATCTGCTTTATTTTCAGCTAAGTCAGATTGAATAGTTAAAACTTCTTTTTTGTATTTATCAATACCGTAAAACTTTTGTGCATTCTCATTCATTTTACTATTCTCAAAATAGTCAAACAAGAAAGCAGTCAATAAAGTAGTTACTACAATGATGGCTATACGATACCATAGGTTGCGCATAATGGTCACAACAGAGATATACATAGAAGTCACAATACCAATAAGCGGAGCCAAGAAAATAAACAAAACAGTTTTAATGATGGTGTCTGCATCTACAATCTTTGCCCAAGAAAAATTGATTCCTTTTATCGAAAGCGCATGTGCAATCGCGGCTCCTGCAAATCCACCAATTAAAGTATGAGAAGAGGAAGAAGGAATACCATACCACCATGTTAGTAAATTCCAAAAAATAGCCGCTAATAAACCAGAAAATATCACTGGCAATGTAATAAACTCTTTATACACTGTTTTACTAATGGAGTTTGCAACTGCATGGTCTTTAAAAATCCAGAATGCCACCGTATTGAATAATGCAGCCCAAAGTACCGCCTGAAATGGCGTCAATACTTTTGTAGAAACCACTGTGGCAATGGAGTTGGCCGCATCATGAAAACCATTGATATAATCAAATATTAGCGCAAGCGCTATGATAATTATTAGTAATGTCATTGTAAATTAAATTAAGCGTACTTGATGATAATAGACTCAACCACATTAGCGACATCTTCTATTTTATCGGTTGCAATTTCAAGTACTTGGTAGATCTCTCTTTTTTTAATTACTTCTTTAAAATCATTTTCTTGTTCAAATAATTTTTCAATGCTCATATCAAAAATATCATCAGCCTGATTTTCAATACTATTGATTTTGATCATTGCATCTGTCATCTCCTTGATATTCTTCATATTGCGTAAACCTAAAACCATTTTCTTGGTCTCCTGTGTTCCTTGTAAAACCAATTCCGCAAGTTTATGAATACCAGTATCGTTAGGATTTACCTTATAAAAATTAATTTTTTTAGCAGATGCGTAAATATAATCGGCGATATCATCTAATGAAGTAGCTAGGTAGTGAATATCCTCTCTGTCAAAAGGTGTAATGAAGTTTCTACCTAATTCAGTAAAAATACTATGGGTTAAGTCATCGTTTTTATGCTCTAAATTTTCTATCTGTGCTAAAATATTGGCTCTTACATCTACATCTGGCTCGTTCACCATTTCTTTCAATTTGATACCCATTTCGTTTACGTGTTCGGCTACTTCTTCAAAAAGTTGAAAGAAAACCCTGTCTTTAGGTAAGAAAATCTTCATGATTGAGTTAAAATCCATAAAATAAAATTTGATAATGTGAGTGTCTGTAAATTTCCTTCAATTTCCGCTAATCAGGGGGATGCCTATATTACGAAATTGTTAACAAAGGGGGCAGGTCATGGTTGTGACCGCAATTAGAAGGCCGAATATTAAGTGTTGAAAATCAATGTGAAGTATGACCTAAAATGAAAAGGGGAGCTGGTTACCCGGCTCCCCTATAAAATCCATAGCTTTCCCCCAAAAGCTGAGATAAATTTCTAACTTAAAAAATGAATTAGAAAGTAATAGGTAAATAATTGAGTGAAGTAATAGGTTATTTCTTACTTTTATATTAATTATTATAATATACAATAAGTTACTTTCCTATTAATTAATTGAATAACAATGCGTTACACAAATTTTAAATTAATTGTATTTTTAGCGTTTTTTCTACAAATTAATAAAACTACAGCTCAATTTATACCTTGTGAAAGGTCCTATACGGTGTTTTATAACCCATTATTGCAAAAAATAAATGGGTTAGCCGATTTTAATGGCAATATAGATCTTGGTAAAAGTTCAAACATCTTACCACTTTTAGGCACCAGTTTTGGGCCCAATAAACAGGAATTGATCAAGCATAATGGGAAAATCTACCTTTTTTTAGCTCAAACAGGCTTTATTTATCAGATGTCCGAGCCCCTAGGCGATAGTGTGGTATTTAGCAAAATAGACAATACGATTAATATCAACTACAATATTAGTTGTACCAACTTCATTTATAAAGACCAAATCTACAATTACGGGGGATATGGATTCTGGAACAAATATGGGCATGTAAGAAAATACAATAAAACAGATAAGGAATGGGATATCCAGCCAACCAATATCGAAGTTTTCTCTGCCGATGACTACGATTGGTTCTCGCCTAAAGAAGGTAGATTGTATGTGCCTTTTCAGAAAAAGGAAAACAAAGGGATTAAAGATCCAAAATTTGAGGATGGTGGGTTTGAATATTCAAGCTACTATTTAGATATTAAAACTTTTGATTGGGTTAAAGTTGGGAAACTCTCCAATGAATTAATTAAGTTAATTGATGAAAAGAGTAATTATGGCAATATTCCATATGATAATGGTAGATTCTTCATCATCAATGATGAAGCGTATTTATTTGATTATGTTCATAATAAAATTTACAAGTCGAAAAAAGCAGATCTAAATCAATTTTTTATTCGCAATTCAAGTGACGTAACTATATTTTTTCATAAAGGAAAATATTATAAATATCAAGCAGGGGTTCAAAATTTTGTCACCTGGGACATTTATTCAAATGATTTACAATTATTGAATTTCCCAATCTGGGGGGAAGATTATACGAACTTAATTTTTGTTTTGGCGATATGCCTTGTGATCATCATGATTGTTTTGTTCATATGGTTATTTAAACAAACTGTAAAAAAGAAAATTGAACAGGCGCAGATGAAAGTATTGAAAACTAGAACAGTCAACCAGGCATTTACCGAAACTGAAACAAGTTTAATTCGATTATTACTAAATGCATATAGTACAAAACAAAATGTAGAAATTTCCGAAATCAATCATGTATTGGGTATTAAAGACAAGAATATTGGGTTACAGAAAAAGGTTAGAAGTGATGTCATTAATGCCATCAATGATAAATATGTATTTATCACCCAAGCTGAAATCAATTTAATAGGTAGCGTTCGTAAAGAAGATGACAAAAGATTCTTTGAATACTTTGTGGTACCTACCGAGGTTAAGACAGTGCAAAAAATGATTGAAAAAAAATAATTTTAATTCCTGTATAGATGATTGAAGTCATTAGGCCATATTTAAATTTGTTTAAAGTTTATACACTTATATAAGCTATAAAATCATCAAAATATTTTGCCCTTTTCAAAATCATTTCAAAATGTCATATGAATGTCAAAATACAATCAATGCTAACACATTAATGAGGATGGCCTAGATAGAACTGCTAAGGAAGTTTGACCTTTGCGTCCTGAATGAAAAAACCCCCTTACATCATCATTTTTTTAACGCTTCTACAAAGTGGCATTTTATCTGCACAATCCCGTTTTGTAAAAGATACAATAGATGCTAGTGGCGATAGCGTGGTGGTGACTGCAACAAGAACTGAGCGAAAATTAAACAACCTTACTGTACCTGTTACCATCATCAATGCAAAAACAATCCAACAAAATGGGTCTTTGCGTTTGACAGATATCTTAAAAGAACAGACTGGGTTGAACTTAACCAGTGGTTTTGGCGCAGGCATACAATTACAAGGATTAAATCCAGACTATACCATCATTTTAATCAATGGAGAGCCACTTGTGGGAAGAACTGCTGGGGTATTGGATTTAAATAGAATAGCACTTGGCAATATTAAAAAAATTGAAATTGTAAAAGGGCCTTCCTCTAGTCTTTATGGAAGTGAAGCAATGGCAGGCGTAATTAATATTATTACCGATGCAAGCATGGGTGCGCCACTGACAATTGGACTTAGGTATGGCACTTACAATACAGTGGACGCCAATTTAGAAACGAAGTTGAATACTAAAAACTTTCAATACCAAGGTTTTATCAATAGCTATAATACAGATGGATACAGTATACGTCCTAATAGCAATAGTCGCGTTACCACACCTATTGATAGATATTCAACCACACAACAAATTAAATGGGAGCTATCTAACAAAACTAACTTTGTTTTAAACACGCGTTATACCAATGAGCGCATTCAAAATGAAATTGCGGTAGCGAATAATGGGGTCACTATTTATTCGATTGGCAAGGAAAATATTAAAGATGTAAATGTATCCGCTACTTTGAATCACCGTTTTTCTAAAACTTTAAAAACGAGTTTAAGAACATACACAACGACCTACGATGCTGTTCAAAATTTGTTAACCATTAACGGACTGCCTTACAGAGATGTGTTAAATCATAATTTTAAGCGGATCGAAAATCAGACCGACTGGGAACTTAATAAAAAATTACAAGCCATTTTTGGAGCGGGTGCTGTATGGGAGGGCGTAAAAAGCAGTCGTTATGATAGTGAAAAACTAAGAAAACAGAACGATATTCAATTTGCATTTACGCAATGGGAGTGGAAGCCTTCGGAAAAATTGACTTTGATTGGGGGACTTAGGTTTGATCAAAATACCCAGTTTGCTTCAGCTTATAGTCCTAAGCTGTCTATGTTGTATACCTTGAATCCTCAGCATCAATTTAGATTCAGTATTGGTCAGGGATTTAAAGCACCCGATTTTAGACAATTATTTTTAGACTTTACCAATGCAGCTGCGGGTAGTTATAGTGTATTTGGTTCTGCACAAGCCCAACAAGTCATTGCTAGGTTAGATGCACTTGGACAAATAGGCAATTTATTTCCCAATTACTATTTGTTGAAAGCGCTTAAGCCTGAATATTCTAATGGTATGCACTTTACCTGGGATTGGAAAATCAATCCAAGTTCATCATTGTCTGTTCAGTTATTTAGAAATGATATTAAAAATTTAATTGAATCACAACAAGTAGGTACTTATATCACAGGGGCTCAAATTTATAGTTATTTAAATATTGGACGCGCCTTCACGACTGGTTTTGAATTAGAAGGGAAGCATATAATTAATTCAAACTGGTCCCTTAATGGTGGGTATCAATATTTACGCACCGGCGATAAAGATCAGATTGCAGACATTAAATCTGGCACAGTCTATACCAAGAATAGCCAAGGCTATAGCAGACTCATGAAGTTGAATGAGTATGTTGGCTTACCAAATACAAGTAAACACAAACTACAAGTAAAAATAAATTATAATTCCCCCAAGGGTTATTACTTGAATCTGAGAGCCATTTATAGAAGCAAGTGGGCTGTTAATAATAATAACGGCAATGAAGTTTTTGATAATGGTGATGTATTTGCTAGTGGCTATGTTGCCATCAACAGTGCTGCTGGCAAATCATTCAAGAATGGGGTAAGTATACAAGGAGGCATAGATAATATTTCCAATTATATCGATGCGACCAACCTGCCTAATTTACCTGGAAGAACGTTTTACACAAGTATTAAATATCAATTACAAAAAATAAATAATAATAAATAAAAATCAATAACACATGAAAATGAATCTACAAAAAATTGCGATGGGATTAGGATTGAGTATTGCTTTAGTGGCTTGCAGCAAAGACGAAGAGACAATCGTTGTTCCAGTGAGCGCCATTACAGTGAAAGATCTTGCTGCAGATACTGTAACTGGTTTAGGCCTAGATGGTAGACCTCAGAGTGCAGGTACGACCACTTATTATAGTTTAGTGGATAATAAAGTGATTGCTTCTACAGATGCTGCATCTACTAAATGGGATATTGCTTTTTCATCGACTAAAATTTTAATCAATGGAGGTACAAGCGGACCGGGTATTGGCAGTGCATTTGTTTATGTAGGCTTATTTGATGCATTAAAAACCATACCTGCAGATTCAAATTTTAAAACGGATAATGCCAATGCAGCTTCTTTTGCAATTCCATTAGGTAGTGGAAAAGCTTGGTATACTTATGATGGCTTGACGACACTTGTAAGTCCAATTGCAGGTCGCGTTTTAGTGATTAGAACTGCAACAGGTAAATTTGCAAAAATTGAAATCCTAAATTATTATAAAGGAGGCGTCACTTTACCAGCGACTGCGTCAGTGAACGATAAATTATTCAAGCAACGTTATTACACCTTTAGATACGCCTATCAACCAAATGGCGCTAAGACTTTTTAGCTTTAAAGCTCCAAGTGATCAAAAACTCCGCAACGGTTTCGTTCGCGGAGTTTTTTCCTTTAGACATACTTACAATCGTCTTGCCTTCACCTGTTTCAATTGATTCATTGATAGCCGCTTGAATCGCTGCGCCATCTTCACAAGTAAATAATATGGTGCCGGTTGCTTTCTTTATAAAATTCACTTCCATCTTTACCACTAGCATACTAATCTTTGGATTGCGTTGGTAGACCTGTCCAAATGCCAACATGCCCGAACACATTTCTGCAGCCATCGCTTCAACTGCGAAATAAATAGATTTAAAAGGATTTTGACTGAACCATGAATACTTGATTTTTACAGTGCAAGTAGTTGCATCAAAATGTACCATCCTGAGTCCGGAAAAAAATGCAGCAGGCAATTTTTGGAATAAAAAAAATCTAAAGGAAATGGGGTTACTAATTAAGGCACTAAATTTTTTAAAATTTGGGTTCATATCCGCTGAATTATCCTTAAATATAGTAGATAAACCTTAATTTAGACCACTAAACGTTGCTTTATGAATCAAGGATTGCAAACCTATGACTACATTGTATTTGTATTGTATTTTATATTGGTCTCCTCTTATGGAATTTGGATCTATCGAAAAAAGAATACCAACACCACCAATACCAAAGACTTTTTTTTAGCCGAAGGACAATTAACATGGTGGGCCATCGGGGCAAGTTTAATCGCCTCTAATATTTCTGCAGAGCAATTTATAGGCATGAGTGGTAACGGATTTAGATTAGGACTTGCGATCTCGGTCTATGAATGGCTAGCCGCAGTTGCCTTGGTGGTGGTGGCGATTTTTTTTATGCCAGTCTATTTGAAGAACAAAATTTATACCATGCCTCAGTTTTTAAAAACGAGGTACAATGAAACTGTCGCCATGATCATGGCGATCTTCTGGTTGTTCTTATACATCTTTGTCAACCTTACCTCTATTTTATATTTAGGTGCTATCGCAATCAATAACTTATCAGGAGGCACGCATTTTCATTTGATCATGATTGGTTTAGCCGTCTTTGCATTGTTCATTACATTGGGTGGGATGAAAGTGATTGGTTATACGGATGTGTTTCAGGTATTGGTTTTAACAGTAGGCGGTTTAATTACATCCTATATTGCATTGACCGTTGTCAGCGAACAATTTGGTATGGGTAAGAATATGCTTGCAGGCTTTCAACATTTGATGCAAGCAGCGCCAGACCATTTTAAAATGATATTCGATAAGCCTGGCCCAGGTGCAACACAAAAAGAAATCGAAGATTATTCTAGCTTACCAGGTATGGCCATGATGGTTGCAGGTATCTGGGTGGCACATTTAAATTACTGGGGATGTAATCAGTATATCACACAAAGAGCATTGGGTGCAGATTTAAAAACAGCAAGAACAGGTATTTTATTTGCTGCCTTTTTAAAATTGATGATGCCAATATTAGTGGTGGTCCCAGGTATTGCAGCTTATGTATTGTATCAAAATGGAGGATTGCAAACACAGATGATGACAAATGGTGTGTTGAATCAAGACAATGCTTATTCTGCTGTGGTTGGATTTTTACCTGTAGGCTTAAAAGGCTTATCTATGGCGGCTTTGACGGCAGCTATTGTGGCATCATTGGCTGGAAAGGCAAATAGTATTTCTACGATTTATTCATTAGACATTTATAAAAAATATATCAATAAAGATGCAACGGATAAAAAAATTGTAATGACGGGAAGAGTGATCATCATTCTTTCATTATTGATTGCAATTATCATTAACTGGAAAGATACTTTAGGTATTGGTGGCAAAGGTGGATTTGAATTTATCCAAAAATACACGGGTTATATTTCTCCAGCCATCTTCCCGGTTTTCTTGTTAGGATTCTTTTGGAAAAAAGCAACTTCAAAAGCAGCGATCACAGGTATCTTTTTAGGTGTGGCGCTCTCCATTATTTTTGATAAATTCTTACCTGGCTGGATAGGTAACGATACTTTATTGTATACGGCGTATCCAACTACATCGGGTAGTTTTGAAATTCCATACTTAATCCAAATGGGTTGGGTATTTTGCTTTACCACTTTAGCTATTATTATAGTAAGCTTATTGGATGTGAAAGGGCAAAAGCACGAAAACGACATCACCGAAGACGAGGGACAGTTTAAATTATCCAATGCCCATTTAGCTATGGCGATGCTTGTTTTAGGCGTGGTGATTGCGTTGTATATAAAGTTCTGGTAGGTATTAAAACAGTTGCATGCTATAATGGCCTAAGGTTGTAAAGAGGGCACAACGAATGAGTACGCCCAAACTACACCAAAATACCATTTTATTGGTAGGCACATTAAAGCCAACGCCAATACCAATACTAATGGGTGCTCCTACAGACATGGTACCCAATAGGCCAAGCCCTATGACGCCATATTTTTCCCAAATTTTCAAGACAAATCCAGGCTCCTTCTTTGTTTTTTCAACTTTGTTTTTTCTAAATTGATTGACCCAGGATTTTATTTTATCACCCAAGTAAGCTGCAACAAAAACGCCTATTATTCCACCAACTAAGCTAGCTAAGAATATAACAATTGGGGAGAGTCCAAATGCAAATCCAGCAGGGATAGCGGCGTAAATTTCAAAAGTGGCAAGACCAGCTACAGTGAGAATTTTATAAAACATAGGGTGATTTATGAATTGCAAAGCTAACAATAAATAGAGTCTATTTCTGAATTCATTTATTAAATAAAACTTAACTTTAAGCTACCACAAATCCTCATGTATGGAACGTAGACAACTCTTAAAACAATCTGCTTTTGCAATTGCTGCATTTTCCTTTTCTCGTGAACTTTTTGCAAA
>CAJBLA010000034.1 GCA_903953815.1 uncultured Bacteroidota bacterium
TAGCAAAAGCGGGTAAAATTCAAGAAGCTATCAATATCTACAGATGGTTTATGCCATTGTTGGAATTAGATATTCATGCTAAATTAGTTCAGTATATCAAATTTGCAGAATCTAAAACGGGCATTGGTTCTGAAACGGTGCGTCGTCCAAGATTGGTATTGGAAGGTGAGGAGCGTAAAAGAATTGAATCAATAATTGATAACGGGCTAAAAAATAGACCCACACTTCCTGAATACTTAAGTTTATAATTATTAAATGTTTTATATGGCTATACCCTTTATTTTTTAAATGGGTGTAGCCATTTCTAATTTTTCGAATTGTATTAAATTATTTTATGACAAATATTACGAAGGCGACACAAAATGCAGCGTTTGCATTTGAGACCTATTCAAAATTAACTGCCACAAAGCGCGCTGAATTTTTGGAAACAATTGCAAATAATATTGAAGCATTGGGTGATGAATTGTTAAATGTGGCGAATAAGGAAACTAATTTGCCTTTGCCGCGATTAACTGGAGAAAGAGGCCGTACCTGCTTTCAATTAAGAATGTTTGCAAATATGTTGCGTAAGGGTGATTATGTAGATGCCACTATTGATACTGCAGTCCCTGATAAAACACCACCAAAGCCAGATATTCGTCAAATGTTATATCCATTGGGTCCTGTGGTGGTATTTGGCGCGAGTAATTTTCCTTTTGCATATTCAACAGCAGGTGGAGATACCGCTAGTGCTTTAGCAGCAGGTTGCCCAGTAATCGTAAAAGCACATCCGGCACATTTGCAAACATCCACCCTAGTGGCGGAAGCTATTCAACAAGCCATTAAAAGCAATTCAATACCTGAACATACATTCCAACATATAACAGAAACTGATTTTAGTGCAGGAAAAGCATTAGTGCAGGATGAAAATATTGCAGCGGTTGGTTTTACAGGTTCAAGAACTGGAGGACGCGCATTGTATGATTATGCAAGCGCAAGAAAAAATCCCATTCCTGTTTTTGCGGAAATGGGTAGTGTAAATCCAGTGGTATTATTGGAGGGCGCTTTAACTGCGAATGCAGAAACCATTGCAAAAAATTATGCAGGGTCCATTACTTTAGGAATGGGGCAGTTTTGTACCAATCCAGGAATTTTAATTGGGGTGAAGTCAGATGCTTTAACTTCCTTTGCAAATCACTTAGCCAATGAATTAAATAATGTGGCTGTTGCACCTATGTTGCATGAAGGAATTCAATCTGCTTATTTTAAAAATAGTAACCATGCATTAATTCAAACAGGTATTACTTGTTTAACTAAAAATACGCCAGCAGCAAATGCAGCAAGTCCAGTTTTAACATCTGTAGATGCCTCCGTATTTTTAGCAAATCCAGATTTAGCAGAGGAAGTATTTGGTCCATATTCAATATTAGTACAATGTGATAATGATGCACAATTAGTTCAAGTTTGGAAAAGTATTCAAGGTCAAATTAGTACCACTATTATGGGTACGGATAATGATCTTGCAAATAATAAAAATTTATTAGAAATTGCTACAAGCATTGCTGGCAGAGTATTGTTAAACGGCGTGCCAACAGGCGTGGAAGTGTGTGATAGTATGGTGCATGGTGGGCCTTATCCTGCATCAACAGATAGTCGATTCACTGCAGTAGGCGTGAAGGCAGTCAAACGTTGGTTACGCCCCATCTCTTTTCAAAATTGGCCAGATCATTTGTTGCCTAGCTATTTACAAAACAAAAATGAGTTGGGCGTTTGGAGAACTATTAATGGAGAATTCACTAAGTCGGATGTGTCCCTATAATTTTTTGAAAAGGAGTAGGAGAATAAAATATTAAATACCATTGGATAAATAAATTTTATGGCAGCAGTAAAACCAATCAGTTCGGAAAGTTTCGGTAATTACCAATTAACTGGGTCCATCTTTAAGTGTATTGATGCGCATACTTGTGGTAATCCTGTTCGTGTAGTAGTAAGTGGTGGTCCTGCATTGGAAGGAAATACCATGAGCGAAAAGCGCCAACATTTTTTAAGAGAATTTGATTGGATTCGCAAAGGTTTAATGTTTGAACCAAGAGGGCATGACATGATGAGTGGTAGTATTTTATATCCCCCACATGATCCAGCA
>CAJBLA010000035.1 GCA_903953815.1 uncultured Bacteroidota bacterium
AGTACGATGGTGGATGTAATATTAAACCATGATTTGGATTTAATTCATGCACACTATGCTATACCGCACGCATCTGCTGCTTATACCGCCAAACAGATTGTTAAACAAAAAACAGGGAGATCAGTTCCAGTCATAACTACTCTACATGGCACCGATATTACTTTAGTAGGTCGCGATAAAACATACGAGCCCGTAGTTACTTTTTCAATTAACGAAAGTGATGCTATTACTGCAGTGTCTGAAAATTTAAGAGCGGAGACATTCAAACATTTCGATATTAAAAAAGAAATTGAAGTCATTCACAATTTTGTTGATGTACATCGATATAATAAAAAAGCTGTTACTGCATTTAGACAAGTGATTGCACCGAACAATGAAAAAATAATCATTCACGCATCTAATTTTAGAAAGATCAAAAGGATTGATCACGTGATGGAAATTTTTAAAAATATTCATAGCGCGCTTCCTGCAAAATTATTAATGGTGGGTGATGGTCCTGAGCGCCCACTCGCAGAAGATCTTACCAGACAATACGGCTTAGATAGCGATGTACGTTTTTTAGGGAAGCAGGAGCAAATGGAAGAACTATTAGCAGTAAGTGATGTTTTTTTATTGCCTTCTGAATATGAAAGTTTTGGATTAGCTGCGCTTGAAGCTATGGCAGCGAGCACCGTTGTAATTAGTACAGATGCAGGTGGATTAGGAGAGATTAATATTGATGGTGTTACAGGATATACTGCCCCTGTTGGTGATATAGCAAAAATGAGTAAAAATGCCATTGAACTATTACAAGATGAAACAAAACTAAAAGCCTTTAAGCACAACGCTTTAAAAGAAGCAAAACTTTTTGACATACATCATATCATACCCAAATATGAAGAATTATACAGGCGATTTTGTAGAACAGGCGATTGTTAAGTATTAACTAGAAGCGACCGCTTCGTCAATACTTAATTTTATTTTATTAACTGCTTCATTTAATTCCTCCATTGTAATACTTAATGGCGGTGCAATTCTAATTTTATCTTCTGCAAATAAAAACCAATCGGTGATAACACCATGCGCAACACAAGTTGCTGCTATTTTTTTTGCAAGGGTGGAAGATGAAAATTGTAAAGACATCCACAATCCTTTATGTGTTCGATTTAAAATACTTGGGTGCACCAATTGCTCCAATAAAAATTGCTCTTTTTCTGCAACTTCATTGATCCAATTGGATTGTTGCAAAACTTGCAAAGTCGCATGACCTGCAGCGCAACAAACTGGATTTCCACCAAATGTGGTGATATGTCCTAATACAGGACTATGCGTTAAAGCACCCATCATTTTTGCATTTGCAATAAACGCACCTAATGGCAAACCACCTCCCAACGCTTTTCCCAATAATAAAATATCTGGCGTAATACCATATTGTTCAAATACAAATAAACTACCTGTTCGACCAAACCCTGATTGAATCTCATCCACAATTAATACCACGCAAAGTGATTCACATTTTTCTTTTAATGCAATAATCCATTCTTTATTCGCAGGCGTGATGCCTGTTTCCGCTTGTACTAATTCAACCAAAACACAAGCAACCGTATTATCAATCAAATTTAAATCGTCAAAATTATTGTACGACAATTGCATCACTTCTGGGAGCAAGGGCCTAAAAGCATTTTTAAAATATTCATCTCCCATCATACTTAAGGCTCCTTGTGTACTTCCATGATAAGCGCCGTTAAATGAAATCATTTTGGTGCGCTTCGTAACTCGCTTTGCTAATTTCATTGCACCTTCAGCAGCTTCAGCGCCACTATTGGTAAAATACACGGATTGCAATTGATCCGGTAACACAGTCGCTAATGCTTTTGCATATTGCACCTGTGGGGACTGAATAAATTCACCGTAAACAATCACATGCATATATTGTTCTGCTTGATCCTGTATTGCTTTAATCACTGATGGATGACTATGGCCAATATTACAAACACTAAACCCACTAATCATATCCATAAAAGCTTTCCCGGCGGTGTCATATATATATATCCCCTTAGCCGATGCAACTTCAATACCAATAGGTTTATCGGAGGTTTGCGCTAAATGCGAAAAAAAAAGTTGTCTATTGTTAATGCTGGACATAATAACTATTAAATTGCAGTACAAAAGTCGCATTTTTATGGCAACCATACTCACAGTTCAAGGGAAACATCCCCAATTTGGTGAAAATTGTTTTATTGCACCCAACGCCACCATTGTTGGAGATGTTATTATGGGCGAGGATTGCTCCATTTGGTTCAATGCCGTATTGAGAGGGGATGTCCATTATATTAAAATGGGCAATAAGGTAAATGTGCAAGATGGCGCAGTTATTCATTGTACTTATTTAAAGCACCCCACTAATATTGGAAATAATGTTTCCATTGGTCACAATGCCCTAGTGCATGGTTGCACCATTCATGATAATGTTTTAATTGGCATGGGAAGTATTGTAATGGATGCATGTGTAGTGCATTCAAATGCAATTATTGCTGCGGGTGCAGTCGTATTGGAAGGCACTATTGTGGAAGAAGGAAGTATTTATGCTGGCGTACCCGCAAAAAAAGTGAAGATGGTTTCAGAAGAATTAATTAGTGGAGAAATAAATAGGATCGCGGATAACTATGTAAAATATTCCAGTTGGTTTTCGGAACATAATGAAGCGCCAAAAAAATAATTATTAATACTTGGGCCCTTCAATCCCATGCCATAAATCAACATAACTAAAAAAGCGGGCTTCAGAAATAATTCCTTTTTCTACTGCGGCTTTTACCGCGCATCCTGGCTCGTTGATATGTTGGCAATTATTAAATTGACAGCCCTCCATTTTTTCACGCATTTCTGGAAAGTATTGTGCTAACTCTTCTTTTTCTAAGTTCACCAAACCCAATTCACGCATACCCGGCGTATCTATAACCGAACCTGATGCAGGTAAGTCATACATCTGCGCAAAAGTAGTAGTGTGCATCCCCTTCCCACTCCAATCACTTACTTCTTGTGTATTTAAATCCAAATCAGGAAATAAATAATTTATAAAGGAAGATTTTCCAACTCCGCTATGCCCACTCACCAATGTTGTTTTACCAATTAATAATTCTTGAATTTTATTTAACCCTTGGTCCTTTTCAATACTTATTAAAAAAACTTTATATCCAACTGCTTCATACATTTTTTTAAATTGGTCATAGGTTTCCATTTCAGCAGGGCCATAAATGTCTGATTTATTAAAAACAATCATTGCTGGGATATGAAAAGCCTCACAGGAAACCAAAAATCGATCTATAAACCCTTGTGAAGTTTTAGGTGATTTTAAGGTGGCTAATAAAATGGATTGGTCTAAGTTGGAGGCGATAATATGTTGCTGTCTTTTATTATGGGGTGATTGTCTGGCTACATAATTATCACGGTCAATAATATGGGTAATCATGACCGAATTTTGGTCTTCGTTTTCCATTTCATAATTCACCCAATCCCCAACTGCAATAGGGTTCGTAGAGGAAATGGCATCTAATTTTATGACGCCCTTAATACGCGCCTGATAAAATATGCCCGCCTCCGATTTGACGGAGTACCAGCTACCAGTTGATTTATAAATCCTTGCCTTCATTGGACACGAAGATAAAAGTAATTGTTAAGAACTAGTGCGCCATGGATAAAGCTTATACAAATTTGGTATCTTTGCCCCATGAGCCAATATGCCCACGATAATATTGTTCCAGACAGTAATAGTAATGCCAGCAAAAAGGAGCAGGTAGCATCCATGTTTGATTCTATTGCAAAAAAATATGATTTTTTGAATCGGTTTTTGAGCTTAGGAATTGATCAAATTTGGCGAAAAAAAGCCATCGCCAATTTTAAGGGTGCCCCGATCCATCATTTATTGGATGTTGCCACAGGTACCGCCGATATGGCATTAATGGCCTACCAACAAATTAAGCCCAATAAAATAACCGGAATGGATATTTCGGAAGGCATGATGCAATATGGAAGGATAAAAATTGCCCAAAAAGGATTAAGCGATATCATTCAATTAAAATTGGGCGACAGCATAGCCATCCCTTTTGCCGATAATACTTTTGATGGTGCCATGGTTGCTTTTGGTGTGCGCAATTTTGCAGATTTAGAAAAAGGGCTCTCCGAAATGAACAGAGTACTTACACCTGGAAGCAAGATAGTCATTTTAGAATTTTCACAACCTAGCCAGTTTTGGTTTAAGCCCATCTATAATATATATATGAAATGGATTACCCCCAATATTGGCAAATTATTTTCAGGAAATAAGGCAGCTTACGCTTATTTAAACGAAAGTGTGATTGCATTTCCTGAGGGAACGGCTTTTTTAAGTATCTTAGAAAAAGCAGGATTTAAAAATATTCATCAACAAAAATTAAGCCTAGGCATATGCAGCATCTATTGCGGAAACAAATAATCAGCATTGCGCTATTATTATTAGCCAACGTATCGGTTAATGCGCAAAAAAATGAAGTATTTCAACCAGACCACGACGATATGCCTTATTATTTAGGGATTAGTTTAGGTTATGGAATGAATAGTTTGAACTTTGAACGAAGCGTTTATTTTAATAATCAAACCGCAGGTATTGCGAATAGAATTACAACAAGCAATAGTGGTAATTTAAATTTAGGTTTGTCAGGGACTTTAAAGCTAACCAACCATTTATTATTAAGAGCGAATCCCATGTTATTGATTGGAGGTTCCAAAAAAATGGGATTCTCGGCACCAAATAATTTGTATGTTAATGTGGCTGATTCCTTAGATATCCCATCCACCATTATTACATTACCGCTTGCGCTAAAATTACAATCGGACAGATACACTGCAATGGGTTACAAGTCAATCATGCGCCATTATGTATTTGGCGGCGGTAAGGCTGATTTTGATTTATCAAGCTCAAAAGTGAGTAACAGCATTAATGGATCACCTTATAAGGCGCTATTAAATGGAACTGATCTAGGATACGAGTTTGGCTTAGGATTGAGTTTTTACTTAAAATACGTCACCATATCCCCGGAACTTAAATTTTCATATGGTTTAACCAATTTAAAAAATAATACGGGAACAGGTCCTGAATCCTTACTTAATAATGTAAATAAAATAAACGCGAACTTTATTTATTTCACCATCCATCTTGAAAACTAAATTTGATGCGCAACTATATCATTAAAAATGCGACTATCGTTAATGAAGGAAAAAAAATGAACGGCGATGTGCTCATTAAAAATAGTCGAATTGAAAAAATTGCTACCAACATAGAAACACCTAATGGCGTTACTGAAATTGACGCGGAAGGCATGTACCTAATACCAGGTGCAATTGATGATCAAGTACATTTTAGAGAACCAGGATTAACACACAAGGCTGATATTTATACCGAATCCAAAGCTGCAGTTGCAGGTGGTGTTACCAGTTTTATGGAAATGCCCAATACAGTTCCTCCTGTATTTACCCAAACATTATTAGAAGACAAATATAAAATTGGTGCACAAAATGCGCTCGCTAATTACTCTTTTTTCATGGGTACTTCTCAGGATAATTGGGAAGAAGTGCTTCGCACCAATGAAAAGAAAAATGAGGTTTGTGGTGTAAAAATATTTATGGGGTCTAGTACAGGAAATTTATTGGTAGACAACCCGCTGGTGTTAGAAAAAATATTTGAAGGATCTGAATTATTAATCGCTACCCATTGCGAGGAAGAAAGTATTATTAAAAAAAATAAGGCGGCGCTAGAAGCTATAAAACCAGTTCTTGAGCCCGCTGACCATCCAATTATTCGCAACGAAGAAGCTTGTTTTGAATCTTCTTTCAAAGCGATACAATTAGCAAAAAAATTCAATAGTCGCCTACATATCTTACATATTAGTACAGCAAAGGAATTACAGTTATTTTCAAATATGCTTCCCTTGGCCGACAAACGCATTACTTCAGAGGTTTGCGTACACCATTTACATTTTACTGCAGACGACTATGCAACTAAAGGAAATTTAATAAAATGTAACCCGGCAATTAAGGCCCCTGAAAATAAAGCTGCATTATGGGAAGGTTTGCTCAATGACCAATTAGATGTTATTGCAACTGACCATGCGCCACATACTTGGGATGAAAAGAAAGGTGATTACGCTCATGCACATGCGGGACTACCATTAGTACAACACCCTGTAATGTTAATGATGAAGTATGTGAAAGAAGGTAAATTAACCATTGAAAAAATGGTCGAAAAGATGAGTCATGCTGTTGCCACTTGCTTTCAGATTAAAGATCGCGGATATATTAGAGAAGGCTATTACGCCGACTTGGTATTGGTTAAAGAAACACCCTATATCATTACGAAAGAAAATATTTTATACAAATGCGGATGGAGTCCGCTTTTAGGCACCCAATTTCCATATCAAATTCACGCCACATTTGTGAATGGCCATTTGGCTTATCAGGATGGCAAATTTGATGAAAGTCAAAAAGGCCAACGCATTCAATTTGCCAGAAGCTAAATACAATTTGTATGCTGGTAGATAAAATTACATTAAAAGATATCGGCTTATTTGATACGGATGAATCAGAAGGTATTGTTTCACATCTTAATTTTTGCAAAACCAATGGCGGTAAGGAACAGCTAGATCAATATCTGGCGCATCCATTAAATACTATTGAAGCCATTGAAAAGCGACAAAATGCCATTGCTATTTTTATCAGTGAAATTGATTTTATTAATGAAATGAAAATCACCAATGGCACTGCCCTAGTGACTGAAAAGTTTTTTGGAACCGCATTTAAAACTATCCCAACACAAATTAGTTATCCAGGCGCTTTTTGGTACCAATATATAAATGCTTCAGACTATGCTTTAATAAAATATTCGCTAGATCACTTAATGCTGTTTTATGAAAATTTAAATAAGTGGGTACTTGTTTTCGAAAATAAAAATCCGAATCCAATTATTGCCGATTTGGTTCAAAATATAAAAAAATTAGTGCAGCATCCGTCTTTAGTCAACTTAAATACACAAACCATATTAGCTAACCCACAAAAATTATTATCGCTTGCTTACTTTTTTAGAAACCATTATAAAAACAACACCCTTCAGCTTTTACAATATTTTTATGAGCTAGATGCTTATTATAGCATGGCAACGGCAGCGAAAAAATTTAATTTTGTTTTTCCTACTTGGGTTAATAGCGAAACCCCTCAACTTGAAGTAATTGCTGCGATACACCCACTAGTTCCAAATCCTATTGATAATACCATTTCACTTTCAAGTCAAACGAATTTATTTTTTTTAACTGGCGCCAATATGGCTGGCAAAAGTACATTCATTAAAACCATTGGCATTGTTATTTACTTAGCACATATTGGCATTGGTGCACCTGCAGCAAAAGTGACCTTATCTTTATTTGACGGCCTAATCACCAACCTAACTATTGCCGACAATGTGGTCAAAGGAGAAAGTTACTTTTTCAATGAGGTACAAAGAATAAAAAATACCATTGAAAAAATTATTGATGGTAAAAAATATTTTGTCCTGATTGATGAGCTTTTCAAAGGAACCAATATCCAAGACGCCATGAAGTGCAGTACTGTGGTCATTGAAGGTTTACAAAATTTAAGCAATAGCTTATTCATTATTAGCACCCACTTATATGAAATAAGTGATGGGCTAAAAAAATACAATAATATTCAATTCAGTTATTTTGAAACCGAAGTGCGTCAAAAGGAACTCGTGTTTCATTACCAACTTAAGGAAGGGGTCAGTCAAGACCGTCTGGGCTATTTAATTTTAGAGCGAGAAGGCGTGGTTGACCTGCTAAACAACATGACTAAAAACAAGTATTAATACTTAATCACCGTTCCCTTATAAATGTAGATTCAAGCAAAAAATATGCTTGTTAAAACAAAAGGAAGTGCCTTAATTGGAATTGACGCCGTAGTCATTACTATTGAAGTAAATGTAAGTATGGGACAAGGCTATTGCATTGTAGGCCTACCCGATAGCTCGGTAAAGGAAAGTTTGGACCGAACCGAAAGTGCCATTAAAGCAAATGGCTTTAGAATGCCAAGAACAAAATTAGTCATCAATTTATCACCCGCTGAATTAAAAAAAACCGGTGCCGCATTTGATTTACCCATCGCCATTGGTATACTAGCCGCTTCTGAACAAATCAGCCCTATTCATTTAATTGATAAGTATATCATGATGGGGGAATTGGGCCTAGATGGCAAATTATATCCTATCAAAGGCGTACTTGCCATGGCGATGCAAGCTAAATCAGATGGCTATTTAGGTATTTTGCTTCCAAATGAAAATGCAGCCGAGGCTTCCTTAGTTGACGATATAGATATATACTGTTTTGAACATTTAACCGAAGTCGTTGATTTTATTGCGCAACCTGACACAAAATCTCCCATCAAAAGGACAAGACTGGTTATGGATCATGAAACTATATCAGTAACAGATTTTTCAGATGTGAAGGGGCAGGAAAATGTGAAACGGGCCTTAGAAATTGCGAGTGCAGGAAGTCATAATATTATTATGATTGGTCCGCCAGGCGCCGGTAAAACAATGTTGGCCAAAAGTATTGTTTCCATTCTACCCCCGTTAAATCAAATGGAAGCATTAGAAACAAGTAAAATATATAGTATCACCGGAAAACTAGATGCCGTAAATAAATTATTACGAAGTAGGCCATTTAGACACCCCCACCATAGTTTATCGGCTATCGCGCTTATTGGTGGCGGAAGCCATCCCCAACCAGGTGAAATTTCATTAGCGCATAATGGTATTTTATTTTTAGATGAATTGCCCGAATTTAATAGATCGGTCATTGAAGTGCTTCGGCAACCCATGGAAGAAGGTATTGTATGTATCGCCCGAGCCAAAATGAGTGTCACTTTCCCCGCTAGGTTTATGCTGATGGCAGCTATGAACCCCTGCCCTTGCGGCTATTACAACCATCCGAAAAAGGAATGTCACTGCAGTCCAGCTGCAATTCAAAAATATATGCATAAGATTTCAGGACCATTATTAGATCGCATTGATATGCATATCGAGGTGGTACCTGTGCTTTATAATGAATTAAGGGCTTCAAAAAAGGAAGAAACTTCAGCAATTATAGCGATTAGGGTCAAAAATGCAAGAGAAATTCAAAGTCATCGATTTAAAAACGAAATCGGAACCTATACCAATGCACAAATGAATAGTAGTCAGCTAAAAAAATATTGCACCATTACTAGCGAGGGCGAAGCCATTTTAAAAATGGCAATGGAAAAATTTCAGCTTAGTGCGCGGGCGTTTGACCGAATTATAAAAGTGAGTCGAAGTATTGCCGACTTAGATAACAGCAATACTATTCAAATAAACCATGTTAGCGAGGCACTTCAATACCGAAATTTGGATAAATCCAATTGGGGACAGTATAAAAATTAATATTGCCCCGTTTTAAGCAAAACGAGCGTGCAAGCTTCTAATGTTTCAACGCCATTTTTAGCTGAAAGTTCGGCTAACACTGGGTTTTCAGTACCTGGATTAAAAATAATACGACGGGGCTTTAAGGCTAAAATTTGGTCAATATATTCAGTTTGAGCAGCGGAACCAAGGTATAAAGTGACCGTATCTATAGGAATTTGGTTGGGCCATTCATTCAAAATTGGGATATCGTTGATCATTCCTTTTTTAATACCATAAGGATATACCGATATTCCATGTTCATTTAATAAACAAGTTGCTAAAAAACTATAGCGTTCTGAATTGGGCGACGCCCCTACAACTAAGGTGACTGGTGATTTCATGTTACAAATCTATTATTAAATTGATGAATAGAATTTATTTTGTTTAAATAAAAGAATGTATTTTTATCAAAATCAACTTTACAAACTAAATTAAATAATCATTATGGCAAAGTCAAGCAAGAAGAAAGTAGCAAAAAAAGCAGCTCCTAAGAAAAAAGTTGCGCCTAAAAAGGCAGCAAAGAAAGCGGCTCCTAAGAAGGCAGCAAAAAAAGCAGCCCCTAAGAAAAAAGTAGCGCCTAAAAAAGCAACTAAGAAAGCGGCTCCTAAGAAGGCAGCAAAAAAAGCAGCCCCTAAGAAAAAAGTAGCGCCTAAAAAAGC
>CAJBLA010000036.1 GCA_903953815.1 uncultured Bacteroidota bacterium
ATTTTCACAAGGTGGTGGCGCGTATAAGGGAACTGATCCAGAAAACTTTTTGGATATGGCTTTAGGCATTGAGGATTATAATACTTTATTGAGAATTGCAAAATCAGGTACCGATGTATCTATTGAAGCCGATGTGAAAGTTAAGTTTCAAGACAAGGATTTGCAAGGTTATAATGTGATTGCTGAAATTCCAGGAACCGATCCTACTTTAAAAGATGAAGTGGTAATGATAGGAGCGCATTTAGATTCATGGCAGGCAGGTACGGGTGCAACTGATAATGCAGCTGGATCATCAGTCATGATGGAAGTAATGCGTATTTTAAAAGCGATAGGTGTGCAACCTAAGCGTACTATTCGTATTGGATTATGGAGTGGGGAGGAGCAAGGGTTATTAGGTTCAAGAGGGTATGTTAAAAAAACATTTATGGATGCCAATGGCAAACCAAATAAGGCACATGAGCAATTTTCGGCCTATTACAATATTGACAATGGAACAGGAAAAATCAGAGGCATTTACTTACAAGGTAATGCGGCTTGTGCTGACATTTTTTCAAGTTGGTTCACACCCTTTCATGATTTAGGTGCTAAAACAATTACCATTAGTAATACTGGTGGAACTGATCACCAATCCTATGATGGTGTTGGATTGCCAGGGTTCCAATTTATTCAGGATCCAATTGAATATGATACACGTACGCATCATAGCAATATGGATGTATATGATCATTTAATTGAAGATGATTTAAAACAAATGGCCACAATTGTTGCAGCCTTTGTTTATAACTCAGCGCAAAGAGATGCGAAGTTGCCAAGAAAAGAAAAGTAATTTATTTGTTGAATATTAATTGAATCGAAACTATTTATAAATTTAAAATTATGAACAAAAGTTATTGGGCTAAGGGTGTTGTATTTGTTTTTTTTGTTTTCATGCAAATGAATACAAGTCTTTTATCAGCGCAGACGAGTAAAAATAGTTTGTATAAGCAAACCAGCGAAATGGCTGATATGATGATTCAGTATGATGCGGATAAAGGAAGTGTTACGCGGTTTTACGCTTCCAGTAGTTCGCAGGAAAATAGATTTAGTAGACCAGATGCAGGTGGTGGATATAATTCGCCAGAGCGCCGTCAACGCTTTCTTGCATTAATTGCAGATTATCAAAAACAAATGTTGAAATTAGATTTCAATTCATTTGATATCAATGGCAAAGTGGATTATATTTTATTCAAACGAAATTTAGAAGACCAAGCCTATCAATTAAATGAAGAACAGGAAAAGTATGTTAAAATAGCCAAGTATCTTCCTTTTGAAAATCGAATTTATGCTTTAGAAAAAGTGCGTCGTCGTGGTTTGTCGGTGGTAGGGCAGGAAGTAGCTAAGGAGCTGAATGATTTAAATAAAGAAATCGTAAAATCAATTAGCGGAGTTAAAAAAATGGATAGTGTTGAAATGGTATTAGCGGATTATGCAAGTGCATCCATAAGAGGATTACAGAGTACTTTAAAAAATTATTATAGTTTTTATAATGGCTATGACCCGATGTTCACTTGGTGGGTACCTAAAACTTATACTGTAACAGATAGTTTATTAAATGTGTATGCTTCAGTAATAAGAAGAAAAGGAAAAACGGTTTCCTATCAAAAAGATGATGGAAGTGGTATCATAGGCAAGCCCATTGGACAGGCTGAATTGGTGCGTCAATTAAAACTTGAATTTATTCCTTATACCCCAGAGGAGTTAGTAGAAATTGCCAATAAAGAATTCGCTTGGTGTGATGCTGAATTACTAAAAGCGAGTAGAGAAATGGGATTCGGGGACAATTGGAAGGCCGCACAGGAAAAAGTAAAAAATTCCTATGTGCCTCCTGGAAAGCAACCTGAAGCAATGTTTGAATTGTATAATCAATCGGTTGACTTTTTGAAAAAGTATGATTTACTATCTATTCCTCCTATTGCTGAGGAAACTTGGAACATGTATATGATGTCTCCGGAGCGTCAATTAGTGAGCCCTTTCTTTTTAGGTGGGGAAACTTTAATGATTTCATATCCAACCAATACCATGGATTATGAGGATAAAATGATGAGTATGCGCGGTAATAATCCTGATTTTTCACGCGCAACTGTGCATCATGAATTAATAGCAGGGCATCATTTGCAAGGATATATGTCCAATCGCTACAAGCCTTATCGCAACTTTCCTACGCCATTCTGGACTGAGGGTAATTCACTTTATTGGGAGTTGTTATTGTGGGATATGAAATTTCCGCAAACACCTGAACAAAGAATTGGGATGTTGTTTTGGCGCATGCATCGTTGCGCGCGAATTATGTTCTCACTCAACTATCATTTAGGAAAATGGACACCACAACAATGTATTGATTACTTAGTGGACCGAGTAGGACATGAGCGTGCTAATGCAGAAGGGGAAGTGCGCCGCTCATTTACCGGTAGTTATGGCCCATTATATCAATTAGCATATATGGTGGGTGGTTTGCAGTTTAATGCATTAAAAAAGGAGATATTGGATGCCAAGAAAATGTCATTAAAGCAATTCCATGATGCAACACTAAGAGAAAATAAAATGCCTATTGAACTATTACGCGCTTTATTAATGAATCAGCCAGTAACGAGAGATTTTCAAACCAACTGGCGTTTTTATAATAAGTAATTTAACTTTATCATAGCTTTCCTCCAGATGCGGAGGGAAGCTATTTAAAATTTAGTAGCAGTATGAAAAAAATTATAGCAGTAATCATGATCTTAGTGTCAACAAATTTAATGGCACAAGATTCTACAGTACTTAAGCTGGATCCTACAAAGAAAACCTTGTTGGTGGAAGCATCCTGCGGCCAGTGTCAATTTAAGATGGCGGGTAAGGGCTGTACTTTGGCGGTAAGAATTAAGGGGAAGTCCTATTTCGTGGATAAGGCCAATATTGATGCATTTGGGGATGCCCATGGGGATGATGGGTTTTGTAATGCAATCAGTAAAGCAAAAGTGCAGGGAGAAATAGTGAACAAAAAATTTGTTGCTACCTATTTTGAGTTAGTAAAAAATAAGTAGCACTGCTGAAATTATTTATTTCGTAATTCTAGTCTAACAGAATCTGGGTATCCTAATGCGTTCACATAAATCACTTTTTTATTTTTATCAAAATAAAATTCAAGCACTTTTTCGTTTATTACATTAAATCGATTATTATCTAGTGCAGGCCTGGCTGAAGTGGTCACATATTGTGTAGGCTCAATGATTTGCCTATTATTGTTTGTCACGGGGGGTCTGATATCATTAACGGCGGGTATATAAATAGGTGTTCTGCTATAAGCGCTATAATCAAATAAAAGCATGTAGCCAGTTTCGTTCAATGTCTTGTTTTTATAGGCACCTAATTTGGTAATTACTTCAGCTTCTGATTTGTTTAACCAATTATCAGTTTGTAATTTACTCATGGAAATTACAATTTTCTTATACGGAGAACAAGCCGTCAGGAAGAAAATACAAATCATCAATAACCATTTCATATTCCTGACATAATTCTCAAATTTATAATTTAACACTTACGCTTTTTCCTACGTAAACACCCTGTGGTAAGTCAATAATAATCATTGTTTTATTATTTTTCTCATCTGGGTAACAGGTAATTCCTGCTGCTTTTGTTTTGTATATATTAGGTAATGTAATTAAAATTCGGCTTAATTCCCTAGAAGGGTCAGCTACTGTTATTTCTTTCACTTTATTTCCGGCCATTTTCAACATAGCCATACCTTGGCTATCCATTTTTACAGTTTGTCCTTTGTCAATTTCAACTTCACCTGCCTTATAAAAAGCCAATTGAACAATTCCTAGTTTAGTTTGCTTTACCCCTTGGAGTTCAGCGGTATTGGACAAAATGATGATATTGCGATTGTTGCCGCTAGTTTCTGATAACTGTTGTTCTGTTACATTAGGCACTACGATATATTGATAAGAGGGACTTTTGTCCATTTTTCTTTTTCCATGAATATCAGTCTCGTTTATCTTGTCTCCATGATTGAAGTACAATTTGAAAATATCTGTTTTTACCAATTCCTTACTGATATTTTTTTGATCAGTAATATCTGACCATCTACCAGTTTCCGTTTGATTTGAAATAGTAATTTTGGTTGGTTCAGGAAAAATATAACCCACCTTATCTTGGTAAACCCATTTTACATTATTTGCTTCTCTATTTCCATTAGGAAGTATTGATTTAATACCATCTTGTGATACACTCACTTCAGTTTTTAATAAGGATTGATTGATGGTTGTTACCACAGGTAATGATTTTTTTGGTTTGATACCAGCACCTAAACAAACATATTCCTCATCAAAAAAGAACCATGATTTTTTAGCTTCTAATAAGTCGTGGGGGCTTTTAAAATCAAAAGCCACTGCGCCATATAATCCGTCGGTTACTGCACCTACGAAGCTAGTAAGACCTTCCTTTTGAATTTCATTGGGGCCAGGTAGGTTGGCTTTTTGCATGATAGTAGTACCTGATATTTTTTGCCAATCATAGGCAGCCCAAATATTATGATATTCATCACCTTTAAGTAATAGATAGTTGGTACCATCTGCTCTGTGGTGGGTTGTTTTTCCAGGGCCATTATAGGGTTGTTCCATGTTTTGATTCCTTGTTGAAAACATTCTTACACTAGTATAAAAATTTGGACGTTGAAATACAAAATGTTCTGTTTGCCAAAAGAATTTAGCAAAGGATAGGGAAGGCGTTGCTTGGCCTTTTCTTAATTTTATAATTTCTTCTAATTCTTTTTTTCTATAATCAGTGCTAATTAAAATTCTTTCAATTTCAAGGGTTCCTCTACGTTCCACACCGTTTCGTTTGCTTGTTATATCACGATTTCTTACGCCGACATCTTCATAAACGCCATAAACCATTTGCTTATATATCCCATCTAAATAATAGTCAACCAACAAATTCATTTTTTCTGTTGAGAATTTATATTGGGTACCTGCAACATACCATGACCATTCGCCATAAGCATTTGCAAATTTTCCGTAGCCATAGGAGTCGGTATTGTTAACGCGATCAGGTCTATGATGAAAGCTAAAATCTTGCTGAATGCCGCGTTCTCCTGTTGCAAACTTCATCTCCCCCTGAATGATATTAATAATAGAATCAAATAATTTATCATTATTATTAAAAAGTAAGTTTTTGGCTAAAATGCCTGCAATTACGATCCGATCACCACTTGGACGGGCTCCAGAAGCATTCATATTAGCTCTACCTATCATAGGTTGGGCTTTTTCAACTAAATCCTTAGGTAATTCATCTCCAATTGCTAACATGACGTTCATTAAATTTGTAGGTGTGGTAATTTGATTGTCATGCCAGTTTTCACCTACGTAATCATACTTAATCCAATATTTTAAACCACTTATAATCGCATCTTTTACTTTTTGACTTTTATAATAAAGTGATGCGTTGTTTTTATAGGCTTTTGCTATATAAGCCAAATCATTGGTGTGTCTGCCGTGTGGGAAACTTGCAGTTCTGCTTAAATCCGAATAATTAATATCTTTAAAACTACCATCTTCATTCATTTTAGATAGAATAATTTCCACTTGCTTGTCTGAAGGTTTGTTTTGTAAAAGTTCAGTGACAATTCTTTGCTTGATAATGCTTAAATCTTTTGATTGTGCAAAATCAACTTTATATAGTGATATAAGAAGCAAAAGTGATAGTAATAACTTTTTCATACTTAGGGCAGCGGTTTAAATTTTTAATTGATAATTTTAAAATCAATACTAATTTATATCAAATTCTAGTCCATTGCTAAGTTTTGTATAAATGGTAAATTGCTGGTAATTCACAAAGATGCTATAAATACAAAGAGATGGTTACTAAAAAAAGCCCCTAACTCATTGAAAGTTAAGGGCTTTTGCGGACCGGACGCTGAGTTCTCACTTAACTCAAACTCATCTCAAACCATCTAAATCATCAGATATAAAGAAGTTATAATTATACTTTTCTTGTTATAACAGCCCCCAATAGGGTTAAATAGAGGGTAGTAGCTACGGATTCTGCTACATATTAAAAGATGCTTTAAAATTTCAATAAATACAATTTTTTTTACAATAATGTTTAATAGAATATGAATCTTTAAGTATTAAATTAATTTAGATTGTAATTATTAAAATTTGTAAAGCATAAATGTACAAGTAATAGTTGCTTTTCTTAAACTTTTGATTAATAATTATTTAACAGTGTAAAATTGGTGAAATCTAGCTTAAATTTGTTACTAGTGTAAAATCTGGTTTATTTTTAATTATGTATGAAATTTTTTATTTAGGGAGTATATTTTGTGCTTTGGTCACAATTTATTTGCTTTTATTTAAAGAGAATGCTTTGCGTTCTTATCCTGATTATTTATTATCACTGGTTTACTTATTAATTATATGGACATCAATAATATATTTGTCTATATACCACGGGTGGATTATTTATGTTCCACATATATACAAAACCGCTGCTCCCATTAATTTTATTGTCCCGCCTTTCACTTTTTTATATGTCAGAGCAGTGTTGTATAATGAGCAAAAGTTTTCAAAAAAAGATTTATGGCATTTTATACCGTTTGGTTTAATTGTTATCAATTATTTTCCTTTTTATTTTTTATCAACAAGTATAAAGTCTGGGATTGTTTTACAAATAGTAAAAAATTTGGATTTGACATTTAGGTATGAGGCTGGGATTATTCCTGAGAGTGCGGTATCATTTTTAAGAATTTTTCAAAATTTAATTTATATTATATTGCAATGGAGGTTGATTCTTAAGTTTAAGAACAATCTTCAACGGGCTGAATTAAAGAAACAAATAGTTGAAGTAATTAAATGGCTTAAAATATTTACCTTAGCTGGCACTTTGTTTTTTATTGCAATTATTGTTTTGACTATATTGGCTATAATTTATAATTCTGTTTTTACAATTGGGGTACTTAATTTTGTTCCAGGTTTTTTATATGCTACTAGTTTTTTTGTCATAAGTACGTATCTTTTAACACACCAAGAAATTCTATCAGGCTTACCTTTTATAAAGTACAAAAATACTCCCTCGAATTTGATATCGGATCAGGAAGACAAGCTAGCCTTTATTGATGAGGACTTTTCGATTGCAAAGGAAGCAATTGATACTTATATGAATTTAGAAAGGCCATTTTTATCAAGTAACCTTAGTATTGGACATTTGGCAATAATGCTTAATATGCCTGTAAGGGAGCTTTCATACATTATAAATAATTTTCATAACAAAAGATTCCCTGATTTTATTAACGGTTTTAGAATACAATACATTATTGATAAATATCATGAGGCATATTTAGAAACATACACAATTGAGTCAATTGCAACGGAAGCGGGGTTTAACTCTAAAAGCGCTTTTTACAAAGCGTTCAATAAAATATACAGTATTACGCCAACTGAATACTTTGATAAAATGAAGAAACGTTCTTAGGACACTAGTTTTTTATACTATTTCGTCCTCTTTTACCTAACAAGCTACTAATTACAACTGTATTTTAATGTAAATTATTTACGCTAATGATATTTTGCATCATTAAGTCTAGTAGCAAATGAGGTTGATTTTCCTTTTCATTACATTCCTTTCAAATTTTACCGAAGCTAAAGCACAGTCCATTACACCCTATACTTTTAATAATAGTGGTGGGTATTCAAGTTCTATGGAATGGAGTATCGGAGAATCTGTTTCTATTGCCAATTTTCTTACCTCAGGTTATTCCTTAAATACAGGGGTATTGCAACCCATGACAAGTATTGTAACCGCAATCAATGAATATGGCCCAGCGGTGTTTGGTACTCAAATTAATATCGGCCCTAACCCCACTACCAATTTACTTCACATTAAAGCGAGGTTTAACCAAGCGGGTAGCTTATCATTTCAACTGATAGATGCTAAATCGACTATTGTATTTACACAGGAAGCGGGTAAGATATTCAGCACGTACGAGAAAGATATTTTAATGGAAAATTATCCATCAGGTATATTTTATATGAAAGTATATTTTAAACCAAGTTTAGGCAATGCTAAAACGGGTATTTATAAAATTATCAAACTATAATTTATGAGAAAAAATATTATCAATCTACGTATTTTATTTTTCATCTTACTATCTATAGTAATGATAAAAACGAATGCGCAAACTGGATTAAATTTTCAGGGGGTAGCCAGGACAAGTAATAATGTGATATTAGCATCACAGGCCATCACCATTAAATTAAGTATCCTTCAAGGTAGTGTCACAGGTACAGCCGAATATACCGAAACTAGAAAAGTCACCACCAATGCACAGGGTTTATTTACAGCAGTGATTGGAGACACAGGTGCTATTAGTACATTAGGAAACTTTACTACCATTAATTGGAAACTAACGCCTAAGTTTTTAAAAATAGAAATGGACCCTGCTGCAGGTACAAATTTTATTACGATGGGTACCACACAGTTTCAGTATGTAGCGTATGCGCAGTTTGCAAAAAGTGTGGATGCTGAAAATATAGTAGGTATTGTTCCTGTAACATCAGGAGGAACAGGGGTGAATAGTTTAACAGGTTTAAAAACTGCATTAACTTTAAATAATGTAAACAACACAACAGACCTTGCTAAACCCATTAGTACTTTAACTCAAACTGCATTGGATTTAAAATTAAATACTGCTGATACGAGTAAATACACAAAACAAACTTATACTGATTCAGCATTACTGACTAAATTGAAGATATCAGATACCGCTGCAATGTTGAGTAGTCGAATTGCCAGAGATACGCTAAGTTTATCAAATAGAATAAATTTAAAAGCAAACACTTTAGATGTAAGTAGTGGA
>CAJBLA010000037.1 GCA_903953815.1 uncultured Bacteroidota bacterium
AAAAAAGACTGACGAATGTCATAAAAATGTAATGTTAGTTTGGTGTGGGGGAATTTATTTTGGTTTTGGTGGGCGGTTTTGGAAAAAAAAGGCACCTTTGGGGCGCATGAAATTTATTCAAAATTTACAGGAAAAATGGAAGGTGGGGGGTAGCCAATTTTGGCTAATCATGCTCACTTTTGCCCTGGGGGGAAGCCTCAGCGGGAGGCTATGTAGCTTTTTATTGAATTTGGTGTTTTTGGAGAAAAATTGGGCATTTTGGCTCGTTTATCCCCTATTTTTGACCATTTTATGGCCTTTTTCGGTACTTTTCGTGAGTTTCTTTACTGGGCAATTTCGCTTTTTTAAGGGGTATTTAGCTCGCGTGGGAGCGAAGGTGTTTGGGATTGGAGGTTCGGCGTCGACGTCGGGATCTTCTGGTTCGACTTTAGATGCAACATCCAGTCAAAGTTCTTTCAAAACTGTTGCGGCGCCTTCTTTTTCATCAGCCGCACCCATCCATATCGCCATATTCGCATCAGGAGCTGGGAGTAATGCTCGAAAAATTATAGAATATTTTGAGGGGGCGGGTTCAGGATTAGCCACGGTGGTTTCAACGGGCGATTCAAATTTGACATCCGCGGGTTCTAAATCGACTTCGTCTCAGGTGAAAGTATCCCTAATCGTATGTAATGTCCCAGATGCTGGGGTATTAGCGATTGCAAAAGAAAAAGGAATCCCCACCTTATTGATTAATAAGAATGAGTTTGCGGCAACCGGATATGTTGAAAGTTTGCAAAATGCCGATATTCAATTTATCGTGTTGGCAGGATTTTTATGGAAAGTGCCAGAAGTGTTGGTGCGTGCTTATCAACCAGGAATGAAAATTGATGGCGCATTAGTCAATGGAAAAGAAAATGTTTCAAAAGGAATCATCAATATACACCCAGCGTTGTTACCAAAGTATGGCGGAAAAGGAATGTACGGATCACGCGTGCATGAAGCGGTAATAGCAGCGGGAGAAAAAGAATCAGGCATCACCATACATTGGGTGAATGAACATTATGATGAAGGAGGAATAATTTTTCAAGCAAGCTGTGAGGTGGTGTCAAGCGATACACCAGAAACCTTAGCGAATAAAATTCATGCATTAGAGCATGCGCATTTCGCACCAACGATCGCGAAGTTGTTGGGGTAAATTATTTCCAGAGATCTTTAAGATCAATCTTTTTGGTTTTTCCAGTATTTAATTCATTAATGCTTTCCAATAGATGTGCTTCGTAGGACAAATATTTTGCAAATTCAGAAATACTCATTTCATCAAATATTCCATTATATTTTAATCTTGATTCCGCAATTGAATTAGTATAGTAGTCTTGATCATATTTTGATAAGTAGCTTGTAATTTCTTCATCTTTCATATCAATCAACTTTTTAGATAATTTAGTTTTTATTTCTCTAAAAACTTTGACTGTATCAAAAGATTTATTTACCTGCTTCATAATCAATAATATCTTTGGGTGATCTAATTTCAATAGGCGAATATCCTATCTTCAAATTTACTGAATTATAGCCACGAATCCTAAATACATTTACGATATGTTTAAAATTCCAGCTTACCAGAATATCAACTTTTGATATTGTTGCAATTGCAATATGATGACAATCATCAAAACTAGTGACCCCAACTACATTTTCGGCGATATAATTATTCGCTAAGCTTTTCGATTCTTCACTTGAACTGATTAATTCAATATTTGAGTTATCTAATTTATTAAAGAAGACTTTTATATGCGGAGGCGCTAAATCAAGTTCACTTAATGTTAAGGAAGAAATCACCAAAGTGAATTTCTTTTCATTCGCCATCTCAAAAAGCTGGATTGTGATTTTTCTGAATTCTGCATCAAAGGCACCGCCGATAACTGAAGTGTCTAAATATATTCTTTGTTTCATTTTACAATGATAACATGGATTATCATGCAATAACAAAGTATTTATACCTTCGAAAATATTCTAATGTGCAAAAGATTAATTCTGTTTGGCGTTTAAAGTTTTTATTTCTTGGTTTTAGAAAAAAATATTAGGTATAATAAAATAAAACACACTAATAAATAAACTATCAGAAATCCAATATTTCCGATAGTTTGTTTCGGAAATAACAATATTATAAATGTGGTAATTAAATAAAAGAACTGGCTGAATTTAATTGTGTTGTTTATCATAAGAATTAATTTGAGCTATAAATCATGTATAAACGCATTGTTATTAAAATAATACCAATTAATAAATATATAAGAAAGGGCTTCCACTCAAATATTTTATAAATATTTGCAATGATTATTAATATTAGAAATAGCATTAAATACATTCCAATAAAATAATACGGATGCACCTTAAAATAAGATATTTGTTGTATAAAGTTTATTGATAAAAATACCAACCCCATTAATACGGAGATAAATGTTTTTACTTGTTTTTGTTTATTTAAGTTGTATTCTTTCATATAAATGTTTTTTACTTACAATATTTAAAATCAGTTTTGCAAATTCTATCACTAGTATACAATTGATAGGTTGAACTACCTATGCAAGCTAAATAAATGATGGGGCCAATTGGACTCCAGCCAAGTGGTCCAGCAACGGCCACACAACCTACTAATTCTACTGCATAAATTGCGGTTGCATTCATTTGACAATTATTATATTTTTCCAAACATTCATCTCCGCCATCATCCATCATTGAAATACGAACGCCGCTAGTTATTTTTTTATCGAATACAAAAGAATTTAATGCCTCAGCATTTAAAAATGATCGCATTTGATCACTTGTTATTTTTTTAAGATTATACTTTCTGTTTAAAAAGGCTAATTGCTTATTCAATTTACTGTTTAATTCCCAAAAAACATCTATATCCGTAAAACCCATGGCATTAGAGATTACCTTTTTGGATAATAGACTATTTTCTCTGACTGCTTTACTGAAATGCAATTCGAATTCTGATTTACTTAATACATTATCAGATTGTCTATTAGATACATAACGGCTATATAAAAGCAAGTCATTTAAAAATAATTTAAAAACTGAATCCTTTCCTAGTTCTGTTAAATCCAGCATTGAATCCTCAGGTTTAGACGAACCTATGTCTTTATTACAACTTATGATTGTAAAAAATAACATTACGAAAAGTGATACTGCCATCAAGAATGATACTCTTTTGATTGTTTTCATGATTTTTTGTTTAATGAAACCAAATAACAATAATTTATAAATACGATAAGAATGTATTAATCCCAGTCGTAAAAGGTATAATTGTACCTATTAAAAAATAATTAAGACTAGGCAACAAAAAAACCACTCGGATTGGAGTGGGTATGAAAATTTTAATGGATATTATATGTATCCACCCCTACTTTTCCATTTTCATTAATTGACTTTTGCTTGATTTATTCTTTAATACGTTATTGATAGGCTCATCAAATAAAAATTTGGGAAACGAAATGAGCTCTATATTCAAAGCATCCGATAATTTTGCAATGGTCTGTAAAGAAAGGTTCTCCTGACCGTTTAATACTTTATTAATGTATTGGGGGCTTACGCCAATACTTTCAGCCAAAGCCTTCTGAGTCATGTGCTCACTTTCTTCCATCGCTGCTATAATTCTAAGTGCAATTTGACTAGAATAATTAAGCCATTTCTTATTTTCAATTCTAAATTTTGCATTTTGCAAATAGTTGCTTTGTTTTTTCATAATTGTATTTTATTCAATTAGTCCAGTTCTATCTATGATTCCTGCTTTGTTTAGAAAAGCCTGGACGCGATTTAAATTTTTAAATTCTATATCAAAGTTTTTACCAATCATTTTTTGCTTAAATTTTAAAGTCCCTCCGGTAATTATTAAAGTTTTGTCTTCTAATTCAATTCCATAAAATCTAATAATAGCCCTTCTGATATTAGGTTTTGCTTTTCTATAACTTTCATTAAATGTATTTAAAGAGTATATGTTTTCATGAAGCTTAAGAAAGATTTTATCAATACTCCTGTTTTCATTTGTCAATTTGTTACGATCTGCATTATAAAGCTCCTTGTCAAATGCAGCAATCTCTGAGTGAATATTATCAATAACTTCTGTTATACTTACTCCATTCCAATAATTGTCACAGAATGCTTCTTCGTTTTGTTTTATAAAGTCAAAAAGATATTTATTATCAGACCAACGTTCATCCATTAAGATCGAATATATATCCCTTAGCTCTCCGTCAATTTCATCTTCAGGATAACAGGTTGACCATAAATTACAATCATTTGGCTCAGTAAAGATAGGAATAAAATTCATAAAATCAACTTATAGGTTTATTATTTAAAATACAAGTTGAAGGTAATGTTGAGCCAAATACACTTTTAACGTATTTATACGCTACAATGACGCTTTTATCTTATACTATTCAAAGGGATTGAAGCATTATTGTGTTAAAGAAATAAATTAAAAACTAGCGCTATTGCAGTAAATATCATAATTAATAGCAAGCATACCTTTCCGCTTCTAATTAAAGTAGTTTTAAAAATTTCTTGGTTAAATAAGAAAACAAAAACGTTTATTAAAAACAATGGTATTATTAGTAAGCAGATAATAAATAAAAATTCTTGAATGGCTAAACTTGGCATGTTTTATATTTTTTGGAGTAAACTGTTACTGTAGTATTTGAAAATTCACACATGTTGGTTTACTTGTTGAAATAATGCAAAGATTGATCAGGATTTCTGCGTATTTAATACGCTGTATTATGGTATAATTGTACCTATTTATACAAATGACCGTAATAAATATTGAATTTATACCATATTAAAATTTATCTTTGAGGTGCAATTGAAATAAGTAAAGCAACTATGAAACCATTCAAACTAATAGGCATTTTATTGATCATTCTATATGCTAATAGTTGTGCAAAGCAAAGCAGTAACAATGTAAACTTGGATGCAGGCTTGGTAGCATATTATCCCTTTAGTGGTAATGCCAATGATAGTTCTGGCAATGGGAATAATGGAGAGGTTACCAACGCGGTATTAACCAAGGATCGTTTTGGTACGGAGGGAAAGGCATACTATTTTGATGGTAAAAGAGCACGGATTGCACTTAAAACGATTGATTTATCAAAATCATTTGGCCCCTTGTCAGACACAGCTGAATTTTCAATTTCAGTATGGATAAAGGCAAGCGATATCAGTTCTAAAATGTACCATACCATTTGTCGTCAAGAAGGACCAGAAGTGAGCAGGCCCGATTGGATTTTTGCCTTTCAGGATTCAGGAAAAACATTAAGTTTTGGAACAAAGCAGGATTATTACAGTGAGCTAGATATAAAAATTGACCCAAATAAATTCGCAGATAGTAGCTGGCATCACTTAAGCGCAACCATAAGCTGTTGCTATGGTCGTAGCATTTATTTAGATGGAGTAAAAATTGGGGCAGATGACTATGTTAGAACCGGAACAATCAAATACAAAGAAAAACTAGGTGCCATAGGATCCACGTCGGCATTATCACAGATCACTGAATTTTTTTACGGAAGTATTGACGAATTAAGATATTATAATCGCGCTCTTAATGCTGATGAAGTAAAGGCGCTTGCCTCAAAAAAATAAAGCCCGCAATGCGAGGTTTATTTTTTTCCTAAGCTCTCAAATACACGAATATTATAGTACTTATCATCATCGAAATTGGTGAATGAACCCGCTTTTTCAAAAAGTTGATTTATAATATCTTTAATACCATAAATAGGCGTGAACCCTAATGTATTTTTAGCGTGCGTGGTTGAAACTTTATAATTTCTAAAATCCTGCATATCATTAATATGCATTTTGATTTCTTTCTTTAAATTTTTGGACATTTCAGCACTCACAATATCCCCTATCTGACCTAAAGTGTAATTATCAGAAGCAACATTAAAAATACCTGAAATATTATCGGGTGCTTGAATCGCTCTAATAAAAGCAGAGCAAGCATCTTGTATATGATAAATAGGACGCCAAATGGAAGGATTGTTCACCGTGATCTCACCAAGTGTAATTGCATTTTTAAACATTGTGTTCACTACTAAATCAAAACGCATGCGATCACTATACCCGCATACAGTACCCTGACGTAAGGAAATACCTGAGAAATTTTTATCAACTAATTGCATCACTCCATTCTCGCCTTGTAATTTTGAAATACCATAAGGATAGCCGCAAGTGGTAGGCGCAGATTCGTCATAAAGCTCATCAACAGTATAACCATACACCGAACAGGAAGAAGCATAAATAAAACGTTTTACACCAGCGCGCTTACTTTCATAAGCTAAATAAGCAGGGCAAGCCGCGTTTTGAATAAAGTTTTCAGAAGGACTAAATTCAGCCATAGGATCGTTGGAAACGCCTGCTAAAAAAATTACTGTATCAAACCCCTTTAATTCGGCATGGGAAACTTGAAACAAATCTTTTTTAATCAGTTCTACTTTAGGATCCAAGTTATTGCCAAACCAAAGATCATCAATGACAGTGACCTTGTAATCTAATTTTAATAAACGTTTACAAAGTTCAGTTCCGATATAACCTGCTCCACCTGCTAATAATATTTTTTTCATTTGATTATGATTCGTTGAACAAGCTTTTATATAAATTGGTATTAAGCGAAGTGTCTTTTGGCATTTTAACCGACATATCCTTAATACTTATTTTTTCAATGTTTTCGGCGCCGAGGCTCAATGCATAATCGTACACCGATTTACGCTCGGCGCCGATATGAATTAAACCCTTGAAATCCGAAAGTACAATATTTTTTATTTTCTCACTAATAACCGAAGCAGATTCACGCGAAGTAAACTGATCTGTAAATGCAGCTTTATAAGGAAAAGTATCCGGCCCAAAGGACAAACGAATAATCACATAATTATCAAGCATTTGCAACGAAGCCTCCCCACCCAATTTGGACCAGGCGTATTTGTTTTGAGGAAGTACAGCGTCATTTTCAGCATACATGCCTTGTTCACCACTAAAAACATAATCCGTTGAAATATATACTAAGCGAATATTTCTTTGATAACAAGCAATACTTAACAAAGCAGTTCCAATAATATTTGCCTGAATTGCATCTGCAATATGCTCATTCACTTTAGGGGGAGATACCAATGCTGCACAATGAACAACGGTATCAATGCTTGCATTTTTTTCAAAAAAATCATGCATCATCGCTGCATTGGTAATATCAAAATTTGTACGCGTGCCAGCAAATGCATTGGGTAAACACTTGAGTAAAGTGGCACCTAATTTACCAGCCGCCCCGGTGATTAAAATATTTTTCATTTTACAATTTAAATTTTGCACCCGCAGTTGCTTCTGGGGATTGCATCCATTTTGAAAAACTTAAACCATTTAAATCCTTAGGGGTAGTAATAAAGGAATCTTTTAATTCAAAAAATAAATTTTTTAAAGCAGGGTCACAGATGGACCAATCAATATCCTCGCTGTAGGGGGAAATACCTGCTTCACAAGCGCCGTTGTAAGCGCCAGAACAATAATATTCAATATGAGAATCTTGTAAAAAAAAGTTGCCGTGTGCACAACCTTCAGGCACCCAAATCCAACTAGTGGAAGTATCTGAAGGTGAAGTTGGCATATCAAAAGCAGCAATCTTACCTAATGTAGGAGAGCCTTCACGTAAATCTAAAATTAAATCAACCATATGTCCTGATATAGTACGCACTAGTTTACCCATGTTAGGATTCCATTGAAAATGCAATCCTCTTAAAACGTTTTTATAAGAAAAACTTTCATTGGTTTGTAAAATACCATTGGGAAAAATATTCAAATCATGATGAACAAAATCAGATGCTCTAAAAGTTTCTGAAAAATAACCACGCAAATCGGGGAAGCGATCAAACTGAATCAATTTAGCACCAGGAATAACAGTATTGGTAATGGAAGTTATTTTCATTGAGAACAATTGTTTTATTGATTCAAATAATTTAAAGGGGATTTCAAAATTACCCAGGCATGCGAGAAATGTATTTCTCGATTTCTTTGATTTGGTCAATCACTTGTTTGGTGGTTGGCTTACAAGCTTTTGCTTTGCGGAAATAATCTTTAGCAGCACGAAACTCGCGCTTATTCATAAAAATTTGACACATGCTTAAAAAAGCAACGGCTTCACTTTCTTTATCAGGAATACCAGCACGAATAGCAGCACGGATATAAGATTCCCCTTGCTTGATATCTCCTTTTTGCATCGCCATCATGCCTAATTGTAACTTATTTGCACCTTCCGCTTCAGGCATCGCAGATCCTAAATCATTGCTGTGTTTTAAATGCTTTTCGGCAGAATCAAAATCCTGCTTCACCATCGCTATATTACCCTTGATGGTATAATAAGTACTGCGGACAGGCTTGTATAAAAGTTGTGGCCACCAGATGGTCGCTAAAATTCTTTCAACTTCGTCCATATCACCAGCTTCCATGGGCGCTTGCACCAAACGAAGCGGACCAATGAAAAAATGGCTCAAAATTCCTATTAATCCAAGGAAATAGAGTGGGAAAACAGGCCAAAAACCAGCAATGCCAGTTAATTCAAGGCCTAAACCCAAGGCAACGGCTAGTATACTTAACCAGAAGCGATACTTAATAATGATATTGTAAAAACCCATATTGTGTTGTATTAGA
>CAJBLA010000038.1 GCA_903953815.1 uncultured Bacteroidota bacterium
CTGCTTTTGGAACAGCGCCAATTTGCTTGTCAACCACTTCGCCGCCTTTAACAAATAATATAGCTGGGATGGATGTAATGCCAAAGTTCATGCTTAAGTTAGGATTAACATCCACATTCACTTTCCCGATATTTACTTTTCCTTCATATTGCACCGCTAATTCTTCAATAACTGGCCCAATGGCACGACAAGGACCACACCATTCTGCCCAAAAATCAATGACTGTAAGTTTATCACTTTCCATGACGTCTTTCTGAAAATTTGCATCTGTAAATTCTAATGCCATAATTATATATTTTAATTGGGTTGTTTATTATACTTCTTCAAAAATAGTTCCAATATTTAATAACTGCCCATTTGACTTTTCCACTTTATAAAAAAATATTGGGGACAAATTTTACCGACAGGGCGTCATGTAAATACCTGTTAAGGCAGTTGCTTAAACCAGGTTCACTAATACAGATAAGTCGGGATGCTTGTCCAGAAAGGAAACCATATCATCATTCATCAAAAAGCCCTTTTCATAGGTACGAACACTGGCCACCAATTGTTCCTTGGGTTCGACGAAGTTGAATTTTAAGGAAGCTCGGCCTGGGTTCTGTTTTAAATTCTTTTCAACGAATTCTAATATCTCTTGGTCAAGCTTGGAAGGGTGCATGCTTATTTCAATGGACCTGGTTTGGTTTTGCTTCACGGTCTCTAATAAGGACATGTTGGTAATTTTAAACTCAAAGGCATTTGGCTGATTGTATCTGTTCCTAAAGCTTCCAGTTAAAAATATCTTTTGACCTACTTCTAGGTAGTTTTGAAACTTAATATAATCCTCACTCCATAAAATAAAATCTGTTTTTCCCGTAAAATCTTCAATAACAAAGGAGCCAAAGTTTTTACCTGTTTTGGTCATCCGATGTTGTACCTCAGTCACCAAACCCGCTAGTTTAAAATTTCGGCCTAACTGATTTAAATTCACAGACAATGTATCCCTTACTTCATTAAAATCATTAATGGGTGTAAATTGATAATGTCGCATTTCAAAGCTAAAATGATCCAAAGGATGCCCACTCATAAACATTCCGGTAATATCCTTTTCGTGATCCAGCTTTTCAGTTAAAGTCCATTCCTCACATACGGTTATTTTAGGAACAGGCACTTGCATGGCCGAAGGTAAATCGCCAAATAAAGTGTTCGTCGTACCGGCATTTACGTTTTGTAGGGCTTGTGCATAATTGATTAATTTTTCGAGACCGTTGGTTCTATCACCATCAGCCACATGAAAAAATTGTGCTCGGTGGTATTCAGGGAAACAATCAAAAGTGCCTGAATAGGCCAAACTTTCTAATGACTTTTTATTGACAGATCGAGATAATACGCGTTTGATAAAATCAACCATATCTTTAAAATGGCCTGCTTTATTTCTTTCAGTAATGATGGTTTCAATGGCGGCTTCACCCACACCTTTTAATCCACCTAAACCAAATCTAATTTCTCCATTTTTATTAACTGAAAAACCATTGAGCGATTCGTTGATATCTGGACCCAATACTTTTATCGTCATTCTTTTACATTCTTCCATGAAGAAGGTAATTTTATCAATACTGCCCGCATGGTTTAAAACGGCAGACATATATTCGCCAGGGTAGTGTGCTTTTAAATAAGCCGTTTGATAGGCTAAATAGGCATAGCAGGTGGAGTGTGATTTATTAAAAGCATATTGGGCAAATGCTTCCCAATCCGTCCAAACTTTTTCTAAAACATTTTCAGGATGTCCATTTTTTACAGCACCCGCCACAAACTGTGCTTTCATTTTGTCCAATACCGATTTTTGCTTCTTACCCATGGCTTTTCTCAACACATCCGCATCACCTTTGGTAAAGCTGGCAATTTTTTGACTGAGTAACATTACCTGTTCCTGATAAACAGTAATACCATACGTATCCGCTAATATTTCTTCCATCACAGGCAAATCATACTTGATTAATTCTCGCCCGTGTTTACGTTCAATGAAATTAGGAATATA
>CAJBLA010000039.1 GCA_903953815.1 uncultured Bacteroidota bacterium
AACGTATTGAGCGGGCCTTGTTGTTCTGTGTTTTTCATTAAGGCTTCATACAAAGTATTGATATCAAACCCTCTTATCCCTTTTGTGTATGCATCTGTAATTACCGAAGCTGAATTACTACCAATCATGGTAGCTCTATGACCAGGGGTCGCCCACTCAGGCAGCCAGCCACTTTCCTTATAGGTATTCACCATTCCTTGCATCATTTGACGATCCAATTCAGGATACATTAATGTTAAGAAAGGAAAAAGACTACGAAAAGTATCCCAGAATCCAGTATCCGTAAATAAAATCCCATCTTCCACTTTGCCATTGAATGGACTGTAATGAACCATTTTTTGATTTGCATCAAACTCGTAAAACTTGCGCGGAAATTGCAGCATGCGATACAAACAAGAATAAAATGTTTTTATTTGATCTGGTGTTCCGCCTTCTACAACCACCTTACTTAATTCCTGGTGCCATGCTTGTTTTGCTTTGCTTTTTATTTGTAGCAAGGTTTGCTTCCCTATTTCTCTGTGTAAATTAAGTTCCGCTTGTTCATAGGAAATAAAAGAAGAAGCTACTCTAAAATGCACCACCTCGCCTTTTGCTGTACTAAATCCAATAGCTGCTTGCGCATGCGCACTTGTAACCTCCAAACTATTTGACTTCACAATAGAATCACTCGCAGTGTAGGTTAAATTAAATGGCTTATCAGATTCAATAATAAAATAATTCCTAAAGTTAGTAGGCACGCCTCCTCTGTTTCGAGTGGTATAGCCAATAATTTTATTTTCACCAGGGATGATTTTAATATAAGATCCGCGATCAAATGCATCAACTAAAATAAATGAACTATCCGATTTAGGAAAAGTAAATTGGAATATAGCACTTCGCTCTGTTGGGGCAATTTCAGTAACAATATCATAATCAGCTAAATAAACACTATAATAATAGGGATTTGAAATTTCAGCTTTATGTGAAAACCAACTGGCTCTTTTTTCTTCATTAAATTCCAGCTTTCGCGTCATCGGCATAATTGAAAATTGTCCATAGTCTCCCATCCAAGGAGAAGGCTGGTGTGTTTGTTTGAACCCTCTGATTTTATCTGCAGTATATACATATTGCCAACCATATCCATTGGTGCCCGTTTGCGGTGTCCAACAGTTCATGCCCCAAGGCATGGTGATTGCGGGATAAGTATTCCCATTGGAAAATGAATATTTTGAATCCGTTCCCATCAATGGATTCACCAACTCTTCAGGGTTAAAGGTAGCTTGCGCCCAATGTATCATCGGAATTAAAAGAAACAAAACAATGATTCTACATTTCATTTGCAACATTTTATTCATTTCTTTTTATTAATCTTTACTTTATTCACTGCCGCTTTAAAACTGATTCTTAAAAAATTTATACAATTACTTTTTATTTATAATGACCACACTTGGATTAACTGGATAACGTCCAAAATCTGCACCATAAATTGCTAGTCCGCCTTCCCCTTGTGTTTGAATTTTTAAAGTAACAAAACCTTGTGCCTTTGCAGCTTTTAATTCCGCAGATGATAATGGCAACTTCACTAAATATCCGTAGGATCCAGCTTCTCTTAATTTACGATCCTGTGGCTGACTGTTCCAAGATAATACACCTCTATGATCCGCTGGGTCATCAGACAAATTAACAGTTTTGGCTTTATTTCCATTTACAAAAACATCAATGGTTGATGGAAATAAAGTTTCATCCGTCATTGGATAAGAATTTGGATTTTTATGCGGTGAAACTTTTGCACCCAACATATAGTCCTGATTTTTATTAAAAGCTTCTCCTTTGTCTTTATCAAACAATTGCTTTGCAGATGCTTCAAATAAAATATACGCTTCTTGCACATTGCCTAAAGAAAGTTCATTTGAAAATGGAATATTGTATTCAAAAAATCCTTTACCAGCTCCATTTACCTTTAGTCCGTCCAATACATTCCATTGTTTTTGCGACCAAGTCGCTTTGGTGAATTTTGAAGGCGCCACTTCCAAAATAGTAGTTTTATCCTTATTCAAATCACTCTTAACTACAAAGTGCATGAAGTTGGTATGCAAAACATTTCCTGATGCATCTTTTAATTTAAATTTAATCATACCCAATCCAGCAAATGCAGGCACTTTAAATTCAAAAGAAGGTAATTGCTTTTGCATCCATGGCTGATAATCAAACTTCATGGTATTGATGGAATATGGCATTGTCACACCTGTCTTATCCATAAATTCAACATCGAATTCAATAAACAACTGTCCCCCTTCTATTTTCTTTCCAGACATCACTGATATAAACAAAGGCATGTTTAACACTTCATTGCCTTTTAAAGTTTTACTTATTTCGTTACCTGTTGACAAGTAAAATTCTGAATGAAAATCCTTATCCGTCATTCCTTTTGCAATATCAGATAACCCTGTGTATTTCATAGTACGATCAAAGCGCCAATAACCATTCCACTCATTAATTACGTCATGATGTTCGGTATACAACCAACCTGCTACTTTTGGATATTTACGGAAAGTATTGATCATTCTATGATAATCCCAGCTCCAATCTACATCACCTGTACTTCCATCATAACCCCAAACATTTCCACATTCTGAATTGATATTGGGTTGGCCACCTTGTTTAAATCCTTTTTCAAAATGGTAGGTACTTCCTTCGAATGTATTTTTTACAATTGTACTTATATGATTATCCCATTCATAACCTGGCAAATATTCATGCCATGAATTAATATCTGTTTCTGTATGTCCAGCGCCGCAACAAATGGAATTATCCTCGACTAATCTTGTTGGGTCTAATGATTTTGTCAAATAATACATAGAGGCAACCCAATTTTGTGTGGTGGGCAAATATTTGGTAACGGCTTTCCCATTTTTGTTTGTTTCTACTTGTTTGGTTTTTAAACCCCAGGTTTCGTTAAATGTAATCCAGGAAAATATGGCAGGGTGATTGTAATCTCTTTTAATCATTTCCCTTAAAGTATATTCAGATGCGGCTTGCGCTTCTGCATTTGGTTCTCCCCAAGCATTAGGCAAATCCGACATCACTAATAAACCTAGTTTATCAGCCCAATATAATTTACGAGGAACATCCACTTTAATATGTGTACGAATACCATTTAATCCAAGATCCTTACAAAGTTGTATCTCATTTTTCATGAAAGCATCTGTGGGAAAAGTATAAAACCCTTCAGGATGATAGGATTGATCTAAAGTTAATTGTAAATAAATGGGCTCATTATTCAATGCGATATAAGGAATGTCAGTATTGGGTAAATTAACCACTGAAATTTTACGCATTCCAAAATAGGTATTTACGATGTCCTGATTTAATTGCACACTGGTTTCATATAAAAAAGGATCTTGTAAATTC
>CAJBLA010000040.1 GCA_903953815.1 uncultured Bacteroidota bacterium
AGTAGGGAAGAAGGCCAGTGGGATCCCAATGAATTTGGCGGAAATGGGAATATCGAAGCCATCGCATTTATTAAAGATTTAAATGAAACCTTGTATCGTGATTTTCCAGCTATTCAAACTATCGCAGAGGAAGCGTCAGATTGGCCTGGGATATGTAAGCCCACTTTTATGGGTGGTTTGGGTTTTGGAATGAAATGGATGATGGGATGGATGCATGACACTTTGGATTATTTTAAATTAGATCCTATTATGCGTTCTGGTGCGCAGGATAAATTTTCATTTTCAATGATGTATTATTATGATGAACATTTTATGTTGCCATTGAGTCATGATGAAGTGGTGCACGGAAAAAGTCCTATGATTTTTAAAATGCCAGGAGATGAATGGCAGAAATTTGCAAATTTGAGATTGCTATATGCCTATATGTTTTTGCATCCAGGTGCAAAATTATTATTTATGGGTAATGAATTTGCAGCGACAAGTGAATGGAATTTTACCACTGAGTTACAGTGGGAGTTATTACAATTTCCAGCCCACCAAGGCATGAAGAATTGTGTGCAACAATTAAATCATTTATATAAAAATCATCCAGCACTGTATGAGTTGCAATTTGATCCTGCTGGTTTTGAGTGGGTGGAAACCAATAAGCGATCGGAAGGGGTGTTGGCATTTATGCGCAAAGGAAAAGATTCCGCGGAATCGGTTTTGGTTGTTTTAAATATGACACCAGTGTCAAGAACTGATTTCCCAATTCATGTGCAAGGAAAAAAAGTTTGGCGTCAAATATTTAACACTGATGCAACGGAATTTTGGGGCGTCGGCGATTTGTCAAACGATACACTCACCCCAAAATCAAATACTGAAAATGAACAATGGGGTGTACTAACTGTTCAACTACCTGCTTTAGCTGCCATCGTATTTAAATAAATGCTTTTGTAATGTTATTAATTTCAATGCATTATCGCGTATAATCACATATTTCATTGAGTTTTCCACAAAAATTTGATTTATGATAAAGTTCATAATTAGGTAACATTAACTTTTGACCTTTGTATAATTAATCCAACTCGATAAAAACATTACCTTATGAAATCAAACAACAAAGCAATGTTATATGAAGCCGTTTCGGAATTCATACAATTGCATGCCTTTGATCATTTGTTAGACAATGAATTAGCGCAGTTAAAATCTTTAATCAATCAATGGTCACAAGCTATTGATATTAATGAAATGAAAGAACTTACTGAAAAGTTAGTTCCGCTTTTAAGTAAGGCAAATTTCTTTGTAGAATCAATTTCGCCTGCTGCCATCCAATTATGGTTTTATGCATTGTCCTACAATGAAATTCCAATTGGAAATATGATGCAAGGTTTTAGTAATTCAAATGAATTAGTGTAATTGCTACTTCATTGAATTCGCATAAAAGGTTTTAAAATAATAACGCCCCCCGATACATCGAGGGGCGTTATTATTTATAGCGGACAATATTTTTTTATAATAAACTTTTCTTTAATGCAGTTTTACCTTCTCCAATTTTAAATCCGTTGTGGTATACTTCCACTTTGTATTCACCTTCGGTAAATTTATTGGATTGTTTAAAGTCGTAACTCACAGGCAAAGCAACATTTTGTTCATAAACCACTGAAAGTTTATTTGCATAACTACGTGCACCATCTTCTCTGGTATTAAAATTCCCACCATCCCCAATTGCTTTTCCGTCAGGACCTGTGATGCAAACATAGAGTTCCTGAGTGCCAGAAGGGGTAATTCTATTTTTATCAATCATGAATGCCAAACGGATTAAGTTGGCTCTTTTGGCGGTAGCAGTGGCTTTTTCACTGCCATTGCTTTTAACACGGATGGCTTGGATGGTAAAAGTTGAAGCATGTAAGGTTGAACCAACATCTTGAAGACGATCTTTTTCCTTTTTAGTGGTATTTAGGTTGGAAGACAAGGTTGAATTTTGAGTAGTTAATTCCTGGTTTTGTGCATTCAATTGTTTGTTTTCTTCTTGTGCTTTACCTAAATCAGCTAATAAGTTATTCACTTTGCCATTTAATTCAGAAATCATTGATTTGGCCTCTCCCAATTCTTTGTCCGTCGCTTCTTTTTTCCTTAAAATATTACTAATATTCATTTTAAGCTTTTGGATCGCCACTGATTTTTCCTGTAATTCACCTTGTAAACCAGTGTTCTCCTGGTTCAAAGAGTCCACTTTTGCAGAAGCTGCGATAAAGTCCGCTTGAATACTATTTTTTGTACTGTCTAATACGGCTACCTCTGCGGTATAATTGGTAATCATTTCCGTTTTTGTGTTATTGGTATTAACAAAATAAATCCAAGAACCAATTAAGGCGATGACTAATACCACAATTGAAATTTTACTTCCGTTATTGTTTGTTTCGTTACTCATAAAATGATCATTTAATTGACTACAAAGGTAGAATATTAATAAACAAATTTTGGAATGTAATTTGGGAAACTTGTTACTAGGTCGTTAAAATAATTTTATATTTGCTGATGCCCACTTCAAAAATAATAGCCAATTGGAAAAATAAGGTGTTTGATGCCGTTTATTGGCTCGAAGGGGAGGAGCCCTATTATATTGACCAAGTGGTCAATTATGCGGAACATCAGTTGCTTTCTGAGGCGGACCAATCCTTTAATTTGACTGTATTTTATGGTAAGGATGCCGATTGGGCACAGGTCATCAATGCTTGCAAAAGATATCCGGTGAATGCGGAAAAGCAAGTGGTAATTTTAAAGGAAGCACAGCATATGGGGCAAATTGAAAAATTAGAATCTTATATCGAGAAGCCTTTGTCGTCAACAATTTTAGTCATTGCCTATAAAGATAAAAATGTGGATGGTCGCAAAACTTTTGGCAAGTTACTAAAAACAAAGTCCATTTTTATTGCGACTAAAAAAATGTATGACAATAAATTACCAGAATGGGTGAGTGGTTTTGTCTCAGACAAAGGGTTTCAAATTTCAACAAAGGCAGTTCAAATTATTGTGGATCATATTGGTAATGATATTAGTCGAATACAAAATGAAATTGATAAGTTGGTGGTGAATTTGGGTGACCGAAAAAAAATTACCGAAGATGACATTGAAAAATACATTGGCATTAGTAAGGAGTATAACGCGTTTGAATTTCAGGATGCCATTGCGCAGCGAAATTTTTCAAAAGCAATTCGCATGATTCAATATTTCGAATCCAACAACAAAGCAGCACCCATACAATTAATATTACCCACGCTTTATTCCTTTTTTAGTAAGTTATATGCGGTGTATGGGTTGGGAAGCAGGGATGAGAAAACAATTATGAGTGAAGTGGGGGCTAACTTTTTTTCAGTTAAAAATTTATTAATTGCTGCGCGTAATTATCCGGTAGGCAAAGTGCAACATATACTTATCCTTATTCAAGAATATAATTTAAGGGTATTGGGTATTAATGATGCAGACAATACAGATGCAGACTTGCTCAAAGAGTTGGTCGTAAAAATTATGGATCCAGCCCTTATGGATATTGCTGTAAAATAGTTATAGAAGTTTGCTTATCTAAAGCGAGTTGATTTTTTAGTGCATCCAATCCGCTAAATTTTTCTTCCCCTCTGATAAATTCATATACAGATACGGTGATGGTATTTTCATAAATATCAGCGTCAAAATTAAAAATATGCACTTCGATGACTTTCTTTTGTCCATCAACAGTTGGGCGAATACCAATATTCATCATTCCGTCGTATACTTTTTCACCGAAACAATTTCCATGCACTCTAACTGCGTAAACGCCATTCGCAGGGATTAATTTTTCTTCATTTAAAATTCGCAAATTTGCAGTGGGGTACCCAATGGTGCGGCCTATTTGATTTCCTCTTACGATGAATCCGTCAAAAAAGTAAGGGTAACCTAATAATTGGTTTGCTTTAGTGATATTTTTTTCAAGTAAATAATTTCTTATTAGCGTTGAGCTAATTATTTCATCATTTACTAATTGCTCATTAATTTCTTCTGCCTTAAAATGATTTGTTTGTCCTAGTGCTACTAATAAATCAAAATTCCCTGTTCTGCCTTTGCCAAAATGATGGTCATACCCAACAATAATGGTATGGGGATGAAAATGGGCAACTAAAAAATCCTGGACATATTCCGAAGCTGTCAAATTTGAAAAAAGGTAATCGAAATTGATGACCACCAAGTGGTCGATATTGGCTTTTTCAAGAAGTTGAATGCGCTCGTCTAAACAAGTGAGTTGCTTAATTTCACCTGGGATAGAGGAAATAATTTTACGGGGGTGCGGATGAAATGTAATAATGATGCTTTCCCCCGCTATTTGGTGGGCAATTTCCTTGATTCTTTTAATAATTTGAAGGTGTCCAGTATGAACACCATCGAATGCCCCTGTTGTAATAACAGCGTTTTTAAAAGGGGGTAATTGTTTTAAATCGTAATGAACCTTCATCTATTATTGCTAAATATGGCACAAATGTAAAACAATTGTACCTTTGTGCCATAAACCAATTTTCATCAATGTCATTGTATGCCCAACGCGGAGTTTCCGCTCAAAAGGAAGAAGTTCATGCAGCTATCCAGCATTTAGACCAAGGGTTGTATCCAAACGCATTTTGTAAGTTATATGCCGACTATTTGGGAGGGCAAGCTGATCATATCAATATCATGCATGCGGATGGTGCAGGCACCAAGAGTATATTGGCCTATATCTATTGGAAGGAAACGGGGGATGCAAGTGTTTGGAAGGGTATAGCACAGGATGCGATTGCTATGAATTTAGATGATTTATTATGTGTGGGTATTTATGATCAAATATTATTTTCTTCCACCATTGATCGAAATAAATCAGTGATTACAGGGGAGGTGTTAAGTGTATTAATTAATGGGACACAGGATTTTTTTACAACTTTAAAAAACTTCGGAGTAAATATTGAATTTTTAGGGGGAGAGACCGCCGATGTGGGGGATGTGGTTAGAACTATTGCGGTGAATGGAACCATGACGGCAAGATGGCCAAAATCAAAATTAATTACCAACGATTTAATTGCGCCAGGACAAGTAATTGTAGGGTTTTCGAGTCACGGGAAAGCAACGTATGAAACTGATTATAATAGTGGCTTAGGAAGTAATGGTTTAACCAGTGCGCGGCATGATGTATTAAGTAAGGAATATGCTTCCAAGTATCCGGAAACTTTTGAGCCAACGCTCAATGCGCAAGTAGTTTATATTGGAAAGAATAAAGTGACTGATGAATTAGACATACCAGGCTTTGGTTTGGTAACTGTTGGAAAATTATTGTTAAGCCCAACGCGTACTTACGCCCCGCTAGTAAAAGCAATTTTAACGGAACATTTCGAGGTGGTTAAAGGGATGATTCATTGTAGTGGTGGTGGGCAAACAAAGTGCATGAAATACTTGCCAGGGAACATGCGTATCATTAAAGATAATTTAATGGAGCCGCCACCAATTTTTAAATTAATTCAGGAAAATTCAG
>CAJBLA010000041.1 GCA_903953815.1 uncultured Bacteroidota bacterium
AAGAAAAATTATTTTGTAAATAATTCATCTCGCGTTAATGCAACACCGGCGTCGGCATTATATTCAGCAGACGGGAAAAAATTAATGGACTTGGAAACAGCTGACTTAAGCTCCCTATTTTCAGCAGGGTATAAATTTCCAGAAACATTTAAGGTAAAAGCGGATGATGGCATCACTGACATTTTTGGTGTCATGTATAAACCTTATGATTTTGATAGCACTAAAAAGTACCCAATCATTGAATATGTGTATCCTGGGCCTCAAACTGAATCCGTAAATAAAAGTTTTAGCAAGGGAATGGATCGTATCGATCGCTTGGCCCAGCTGGGATTTGTAGTGGTGACCATTGGAAACAGAGGTGGACATCCCGCACGTAGTAAGTGGTATCACAATTATGGTTATGGCAATTTAAGAGATTATGGATTAGCGGATAAAAAAGCAGCAATTGAACAATTGGCTGACCGATTTACTTTTATTGATCGTGACAAAGTGGGTATCCACGGCCATAGTGGTGGTGGGTTTATGAGTACCGCTGCTATGTTTGCTTATCCTGATATTTTTAAAGTAGCAGTAAGCAATGCTGGTAATCATGACAATAGTGTTTACAATAGATGGTGGAGTGAAAAACACAATGGGGTGAAAGAAAATATTTCTGATAAAGGAGATACTACTTTCTCTTATATGATTGATAAAAATCCAGACATTGCAAAAAATTTAAAAGGAAAACTATTATTGATTCATGGCGAAATTGATAATAATGTGCATCCTGCAAATACCCTTCGTGTGGTGAATGCTTTAATCAAAGCCAATAAGCGCTTTGATATGTTAATTTTACCTACACAACGACATGGCTTTGGAGATATGAGCGAATATTGGTTCTGGAAAACGGCCGATTACTTTTCAAAAAATTTATTGGGAGATAACACAGAAAGGTCTGTCGACATTGAGGAGTTGAATAAAGAAATTGAAAGAAAAAAATAAGTAAAAATAAATTTAGTAAAAGCCTCTTCGATCATTCGGGGAGGCTTTTATTTTTTTGCCAACTTTGCCAATTGTATGGGTTCAAACGGACCGTATTTGTGTTGGGCAACAGAAAAAGTATCTGCATAAGGACCAAAGGGATAATCAAACGGTTTGGTTGCAAGCACTGGCCAGTCCTTTGATTTATCTTTAGTGGGTCGTGCATGTGAACTTATATATGCTGCTACATCCCAGGCTTGTTGGGTTGTTAAAGTAGGCTTACGATAGTTGACCGGGTTTGGCATATTATTTTTGATGAACCCTGCTAATTTTGAAAGCTGATTGATCCCTGCAGCATCGTTGTAACTATCTGCCCCCCAAAGCGGCGGGTATTCATAACTATTTCCTTCCTTATTCATTACCCCTTCGCCGTTCAAGCCATGACATTTTTGACAATATTGGGTGTATACACTTAAACCATTTTTAGGATTCGCCGCTACAGTAAGTTGCGGAATTAGTTCAATCCCCGAGCCCCTTACTTTTTTTCCTTTGGGTACTCCTTCCCCTAACCATTTTATATAAGCATAAATTGCTTTTATTTCTTTTGAATTTGTATCTAAAGCCCTTCCATTTAAACTACGTTCCATGCAATCATTGATTCTTTTATAAATAGTTTCAATAGATCCAGAGCGTTCTCTAAATTTTGGATAGGTTGAAAAAACAGCACCATAATTCAAACCCCAGGGTTTGGTGCCAGCTTCTAAATGACAGTTTTGGCAATTCATTCCGTTGGTGGAATGTTGCACTATTCCTTTAGGCCCTAAATATTTTGATGTATGTGCAATCAATTCATAACCATACCTAATAAGTGGCCCATTTTGATTGGTATCCAAAGGAATTTGATATTGCGAAGCACCCACCCAAGCACTGCTGTCCGTTTTATTTATATCCATTTGGGCACTTTGTTCAATATATGCATTTCCGAATTTATATTCCCTATATATCCCGTTACCAATAAGATATATAAAACCTATGATATATAAAAACTTTTTTAACATCTAAATTAGTTAACGCCCGCTTTTAAATAACGCCATCCTTGCTCCTGTTTCATAATTACTTCAACCACACCCGATGGTACCATATTTGCTTCTAATAATAAATCAGCCTTTGCAATTTTATACTTACGCATGGTGTTTTCACAAGCTGAAAATACAATACCCTCCTTAGTTAGGCCAACTATGTCACTGGCGAAATAAGTTTTATCCTTCACTAGTAAATTAATTGCCTTGCCATGAACTACCACTTCAATATGAAGATGATTAGGCCATGCCTTTTGAATATTTTTTATATTGCCTATGGTGGAGGACCTGGCACTGGTATCTGCAGTATTTAATTGAATAACAATATTGTGTTCTTTGATATCATTTTGCGCATAGCAAAAGTGAAAAGAAAATACCATCGTAAATAATAGGAAAATTAGACGAGCTGTATTTTTCATAATTAATAATTTACATGAATGTAAGAAATTATTAATTATTTAAGGACTTAAACTCAGGCGCCCCTTATAATAACAAACTGGTGGGAATAGAATATTCTGTAAGCTTAAACTGGCCAGACTCCTTTATTTCCTTAAAGCCCCCCTTCACATCAATTAATTGATCAAAGCCTCTTGCTTTTAAAATGGATACAAAAATCATAGATCTATACCCCCCAGCACAATGAACATAATAGGTTTTATCTTTTTCAATTGCAGACATACTATCATTGATAAAGTCAAGCGGCGCATTTAATGTACCTTTTACATGTTCGCTCTTATATTCTGACGCTTTACGAACATCTAATATATTAATGCCTGCATCTTGTTTTTGAATTGTTGCTAATTCATCTGCTGAAATAGATTTTATTTGATCTATCTCCTTTCCTGACGCTTTCCATGCTTCAAATCCGCCAGCTAAAAATCCAATGGTAAAATCGTAACCAACACGTGCTAGTCGGGTGATAATTTCAGTTTCTCGACCGGGTTCGGCGACTAATAAAATTTCTTGTTTAATATCAGGTATCATCGCGCCTACCCATGGAGCAAAACTTCCGTCAATTCCAATATTAATTGAATTGGGTATAAAGCCATTTGCAAATGTTTGCGCATCTCTCGTATCCAAAATTAAAGCACTTGTTTCATTGGCTGCAGTTTCAAATGCAGCAGGGCTCATTGCATGTTGTCCGCGCGCTAATACTTGATCAATACTATCATAGCCTTGAATATTCATCATTACATTCAATGGGAAATATCCAGGAGGTGCTACCAATCCATCCAAAACGGCAGCTACAAATTCTGTCTTGGTCATATCAGCTGCCAATGCATAATTGGTCAATTTTTGATTCCCCAAAGTATCCTGGGTTTCTTTGCTCATTTTTTTACCACAAGCACTGCCTGCACCATGCGCCGGATAAATCACAATATCATTAGCCAATGGCATAATTTTATTTCTGAGAGAATCATATAAGTAGCCTGCTAATATATCTTGTGTTAGTTCTTCTTTTATTTTTTGTGCTAAATCAGGACGACCTACATCCCCAATAAACAAAGTATCGCCACTAAATAAAGCGACTTCTTTTCCATTTTCATCCATCAATAAGTAGCAAGTGCTTTCCATGGTATGGCCCGGTGTATGCAATACCCTTATCGTAACCTTACCCAATTTAATTTCCTCATTATCTTTAGCCGAATGAAATTCAAAAGCGGGTGCCGCAGTAGGGCCGAATACAATTTTTGCGCCTGTTTTTTTTGCAAGATCAATATGACCTGATACAAAATCAGCATGGAAATGGGTCTCTAAAACATATTTTATTTTAGCCTTATCTAAATTGGCTTTTTGAATATAGGGTTCAACTTCTCTTAATGGATCAATAATTGCCACTTCGCCTTCACTCATGATGTAATAAGCGCCTTGCGCCAAACAACCCGTATAAATTTGTTCTATTTTCATTATCTGATATTTTATATCAACTGTAAAAATATACCATAAAATTAGCTTAAAGCGTGACAAAAATCACTTTTAAATATAAAATTTTATCCGCCATTGTACACTAATTATTTACTAAGTGACTAATAGTACATATCTTGTAATGCTTAATTCTGATTTTTGCTAAAAACTAATCAAACATGGAAGTAGTCGGCTATTTCGCATCTATTTTAATTGGGGTTTCATTGGGCCTTATTGGAAGTGGCGGTTCTATTTTGACAGTACCTGTTTTAGTGTACCTGTTTAATATAAATCCAATTTTAGCAACCACTTACTCCTTATGTATTGTAGGATTGAGTAGTATTGCAGGTATTATTTCAAGAATGAAACAAAGATTGGTCGATATTAAAACGATCATCATTTTCGGGATACCCTCAGTCATTGGTGTATTTATTGCTCGTAAATTTTTCTTGCCAAGTATCCCAGATACCATTCATCTTGGCAATACTTTAATAAGTAAAAGTAATTTTATCATGCTGTTTTTTGCGAGTTTAATGTTGGTTTCGGCATTATCCATGATTTTAGGCAAAAACAAAAAAGAAGTTGAAGGAGTTTTGCCCGTATATGGCGTCGCTTTAATGATGGTAGGACTAGGCGAAGGAATGTTAACAGGTATTGTAGGTGCAGGTGGTGGATTTTTAATCATTCCTGCATTGGTTATTTTAGGTAAGCTGCCCATGAAAAAAGCGATTGCTTCCTCCATTTTTATTATAAGTATCAAATCCATTGTGGGGTTTGTTGGCGATATATCAAATACTACTATTGACTGGAATTTTTTAATCGTTATTGTTTTATTAGCTACACTTGGGATTATCATCGGTAATTACCTTAATAAAAAAATGGATGGCGAAAAACTTAAAAAAGGATTCGGCTGGTTTGTGTTAGTCATGGCCAGTGTTATTTTCATTGAACAATTCTTTTTTGGAAAATAAGGAAGTTTCCTTTTTTGCAAAATAAGTACCAGAATAATTTTATTGCTAAAATTTTATCACTCCTTGTTTGGTGTGCAATATTCTACTATATTTGTAGACTAATAAAATACAAATATGTTTGAAATTATTGAAAGTTTAAAAGCGCCT
>CAJBLA010000042.1 GCA_903953815.1 uncultured Bacteroidota bacterium
CTTGTTTTACAATAAATAAAATATGGTAAATACAAATACCCAAACTAAATCTACAAAGTGCCAATACAATCCTGCTTTTTCAATCATTAAGTAATGACCTCTTTGTTCAAACTTATCCATCAAAGTCATGATCAACATAATAATATTAATCACCACCCCACTAAATACGTGGAAGCCATGGAAGCCTGTAATCGTGAAAAAGAAGTTAGTGAAGTTGGTTGAACTTGCGGTTCCATCTGCATTTAAAAATGGATTGCTACCCCACCAAGCACCTTCATGAAATAAATGATTCCACTCCCAAGCTTGACAGCTTAAAAATGCAATACCACCAATGATGGTTAAAATCATATTGCGCACCACCCCTTTTTTATCCATATTATGACCAGCATGCACAGCTAACACCATGGTTACCGAACTCACAATTAATATAAAAGTCATGATACTTACAAACACCAATGGTGCATGTACTCCTTCTGGCGCAAATGGAAAACTACGGAACACCTCATTTGAATCAGGCCATCCATTCGTTGAAAAACGGACTGTACCATAAGAGATCAAAAAAGCGCCGAAAGTAAATGCGTCACTCATTAAAAAGTACCACATCATTACTTTTCCGTACTCAAGGTTAAAAGGGCTCTTTCCTCCTCCCCACAATTTTGCTTCATTTGGCGAAGCGGTTGTTGTTGTTGACATGTTCAATTTCTATTTCAGTGCAAAAATATTGGCTATCAAGGATATTCGTATCAAAAAAGCCGTTTTTTTTATAATTCAGTTCCACAAAATCAGGGAGGTTATCCTACCCAATTTAGGAACACAAAAAGGTAAATCCAGAGGATGTCTACAAAATGCCAATAAGATGCTGCCAATTCCACGGATAACACCTGATTTGTGCTTGATTTTGCAGCCAACGCTTTTAATGAGATTACGGCTATGGCAATCACGCCACCCACTAAGTGCAAAAGGTGCAATCCAGCAATCACCAACAAAAAGGACCCTGCTGAGTTACTACGTGCGCCCGTTAAAGCTACATTGTTCAATTCCAAAGCCTGAAAGCCGCGTATTTGCAAAATGATGAAGGTTAGGCCTAAAATAGCCGTTACCGATAAAAAGCCACGATATTGGGCCATTTCTCCTGCCTTCGCTTTTTTCACTGCCATTTGGATGGTAAAGCTACTTACTAATATCACCAAGGTTGAAAACCAGAATAAATTAGGAAGATCAAACTCCAACCAATTCGCTTGGCTTTTCTTTACGATATACGCACTGGTTAAACCAGCGAACATCATAACAATACTTCCAAATCCCACCCATAACAACATTTTGTAGGGATGTATTTTAGTATTCGTTTCTAATTGTGTTGTTGCCATAATTATAAATTTTATAATTTATCTGCTAATAATGCAAGGTATACAATGGGTAAATAAATATAGCTGCTAAACATTACGCGTCTTGCTGCAGGCACACCCATGTTTTGGTATAATCGTATACACTGCACCACCATAAAAATATTAGCGACTAATAAAATCCACATACTTATCTGTCCAGTTAAGCCTAAATAATAAGGTAAAAATCCAAAAGGGATCATGAGTACTGCATACATGATCGATTGTAATGCAGTAAATTTTGTTGGGCCTTTATCTGCAGGTAATAATTTAAAACCCACTCTCGAATAATCTGCATGAGATACCCAAGCGATTGCCCAAAAATGAGGGAACTGCCATAAAAATTGAATTAAAAATAAAACCCAACCTGCATAGGCAAAATCATCATTGCCTGCGACCCAACCAATCAAACATGGAAGTGCGCCAGGAAATGCGCCTACTAATACAGCGATTGAATTTATTTTTTTCAAGGGCGTATAAATAAACGCGTATAAAAACAAACTAAAGGCAGATAATAAAGCGGAGGAAATATTAAAGAATTGCCACATGATCGCTACCCCAAGTATACCCGTTACAGCTGCAAAAGTATAAGCTGTTGCTTGAGACATACGACCCGAGGCCACAGGGCGTGAAGCAGTACGTTTCATTTGCGCATCCGTATCTTTCTCCACTGCTTGATTAATAGCATTGGCACTTCCTGTAATACATAAACCCGCAAAGGTTAATAGTAAAATCATGGACCAATCATACGCTTTCACCGTTGGCGCCAACATGTAACAAATAACGCAAGTGAACACCACCGTAAAACTTAAGGTGAACTTCATCAACTGGGCGTAATCTTTAAACGTTTGTTTCAATTAGAAATGTTTTTCAAAACCATGATTCAACAAAAAGTAAAACCAAATACAAGTAACTCAAATTACAATGCCCTGAAATCAGGGCATTGTAATAACTGAATATTTTAATTAGTGTGTGCCAGATTCATCTTCACCCACCGGCGTTGTTTGCGGAATAAACTCATGCCCATCCTTACCGTAATCATACGGCCAGCGATGTACTTCAGGAATTTCACCAGGCCAGTTACCGTGACCAGGATTAATCGGTGTTGTCCACTCTAATGTATTAGACTCCCAAGGATTTAATACAGTCACTTTGCGGCCTTTGAATATGGAGTAGAAGAAATTAATTAAGAATAAAATTTGTGTTGCAAAAACAATCATCGCTACCGTACTTATGAAACGATTTAATTCAGCGAATTGTTTAAAACTTTCCCAAATGCTAAAATCAAAATAACGACGTGGCATACCAGCTAAACCTTGGTAATGCATTGGCCAGAAAATTAAATAAGCACCCGCCATGGTAATCCAAAAGTGAATATACCCTAATGAATTATTTAAATAGCGACCGTACATTTTAGGGAACCAATGGTATACACCAGCAAACATGCCAAACATACTCGCCACACCCATTACAATGTGGAAATGCGCTACCACAAAATAACTATCGTGTAAATAAATATCTAATGCAGCGTTACCCAACCAAATACCTGTTAAACCACCAGAGATAAATAAGCTCACAAATCCAATCGCAAATAACATAGCTGGTGTGAAACGAATATTACCTCTCCATAAAGTAGTTAACCAGTTAAATACTTTAATCGCAGATGGTACCGCAATTAATAAAGTTAATAATACAAACACCGATCCTAACAATGGATTTAATCCTGTTACGAACATATGGTGCGCCCAAACCAAGAAGGCCAATATTGCAATTGCAAATAAAGAACCTAACATCGCCATGTAACCAAAGATTGGTTTGCGTGAATTCACAGACATGATTTCAGAAACCATACCCATGGCTGGTAATAAGATAATGTAAACCTCAGGGTGACCTAAGAACCAGAATAAGTGTTGGAATAAAATAGCAGATCCACCTTCGTTCGATAATGCACCTACGCCATTTACATAAATATCAGACAAGTAGAAACTAGTACCAAAGTTTCTGTCAAAAATTAATAAGATCAAACCAGACAATAATACAGGGAATGATAATACTCCTAATACTGCGGTGAAAAATAAGGCCCAGATAGATAAAGGCAAACGCGTCATACTCATTCCCTTGGTACGCATGTTTAAAATAGTAGTGATATAATTTAAACCGCCTAATAAAGAAGAAACAACGAATAAAGCCATCGCGATAATCCATAAGTCCATACCTGTTTTAGAACCAGGTGAAGCGTCGTGTAAAGCAGATAATGGAGGATATGCTGTCCAACCACCACTAAATGGTCCTGTTTCCACAAACAAGGATGACAACATCACAATACTTGCTATAAAAAAGAACCAATACGATAACATGTTCAAGAATGGGGAAGCCATATCACGCGCACCTATTTGTAATGGAATTAAGAAGTTAGCAAAAGTACCACTCAAGCCCGCAGTTAATACAAAGAATACTAATACAGTTCCGTGTGTAGTTACTAAAGCGTAATAAGCTTCGGGTGTAATTTGACCACCTTTTGCCCATTTACCTAAGATAGATTCTAACCAAGGAAAACTAGCATCAGGGTAACCTAATTGCAAACGGAAAAGTACACTCATTAAACCACCTAGTACTGCCCAAACCATACCGGTGATCAAGAATTGCTTCGCGATCATTTTATGGTCTTGACTAAATACATATTTAGTTAAGAATGTATCATGGTGTTCGTGATGACCGTGATCATCATGTCCGTGACCCTCATGATTATGTAATGCTGCTTCGTGACTCATACCTTTTATTTAAATAATTTTAATCTTTATATTTTTAATCCGAAAGCGGTGGTTGCTTTTTTAATATCAGCAACAACTACTTTAATTGTATTACATTTTTACCACTGCCATTTTTGCTGTAGTATCTGCTACTACTGGAACTGCAGTTGGATCTTTCTCAGGGAATGCAGTAAAGTATTGTGGCTTTTGTTTTGCCATCCACATATCATATTCCTCTTGATCTACTACTTGAATAATTCCTTTCATAGAGTAGTGACCGTTTCCGCACATTTGATCACAACTAATTTCATATTGGAAATTAGGATTGTCAGTTTTTTCTTGCATTTCCTTCGTCGTGTATATGGGCGTAAACCACATCGTTGTAGGGATACCAGGAACGGCGTCCATCTTTAAACGGAAATGCGTCAAACCAACATCATGAATTACATCTCTTGATCCTAAAATTAATTTAACAGGCGTTCCTTTAACCACATACATAGTTTGTTCTGTTAAAATATCGTCTTGTGCATATTTATCATCCCACACAATACC
>CAJBLA010000043.1 GCA_903953815.1 uncultured Bacteroidota bacterium
AGGAAACCGTACTTAGCAGCAAAGCGTAATACAAATTGTTTGTTGTGTTCCTCCCCTGCTGGTTTACCTAATGGCACAAACCATTCTCCATTAAAACGCCACTTATGATATTCTAATAATTGATACGGGTTTTCTCTTTTCCCAAAGTTGGGATCAAATAAAGAAAAAGGGGGTGTTAATTGTGCACTCAATAAAAAAGTAGAACCTGTTCTTGGAAAGGTAGGTTGGTCAATGGAGGTTCTTTGTAAAGCAACCCTAAAGTTGACATTGTTTACATTACCATTAGAGAAATTAGGTAAATTGATCGGATCAATTGGGTAATCTTTTAAAGTATAGCGCGTATAGTTTATGCCGGTGCTTAAAGAGAAATAATCATCCGGCCATTGTAACTGACGCCCAAAGGAAACAGTAGCACCTGTGGTAGAAATATAACGTGCATCCGCTGCATTTGGATTATACATGCCCGTTTGCATATCAAAAGTTTGACCATACTTCGTATTATAAACACTTACCGTTAAAGTATTTCTTTTTATACCACCAAACCAAGGTTCCGTAAATGAAAAATTCGTTGAACGGAAGGCCTTACCATTACTTTGAATCCGCAAACTCAATTTTTGCCCATCACCCATGGGTAATGGATCCCAAGCCGATTTTTTAAAAAAGTTTTTAGAAGAGAAATTATTAAAGGTAATACCTAAAGTTCCGGTAAGTCCAATGAAGCCTCCCCATCCAGCACTTAATTCTAATTGATCACTTGATTTTTCTTCAACACTATAATTAATATCCACCGTTCCATCTTCTGGATTTGGAACAGGATCAATTTTAATTTTTTCTTGATCGAAATAATTTAACTGTGAAATTTCTCTTTGCGAACGAATCAATAAGGAACGACTAAATTTATCACCTGGGATGGTTCTAATTTCACGACGAATTACGAAGTCTTTTGTTTTTTCATTACCAGCAATACGAATTGTTTTGATGGTCGCTTGCGGCCCTTCTCGCATTCTAATTTCAAAATCGATGGTATCGTTATATACAGCGGTCTCAATGGGGTCAACATTAAAAAACAAATAACCATCATCTTGGTATAAGCCGCTAATATCTCCACCTTCCGCTGTTTGTGTTTTACCTAATTTATTGTATAATATTTCTCGATTATAAATTTCCCCTTTTTTTATATTTAAAATACTCGTCAATAAAGAGTCCGGATATTTGGTGTTTCCTCTCCAAGTAATATTTCCAAAAAAATACTTGCGCCCTTCCTTTAATTGAATATCAATATTTAAATTGCCTACCGCATTATGATATAGGGTATCCTTTTCAATAACAGCGTCACGAAACCCTAATGAATTGTAATAGTTCAATAAATTATCACGACTCTCCTCAAATTTTTTCTCGCTATATTTTGAAGAAGACAATTTAAAACGCACATAAGGATTTAAAATCTTTCTAGTTTTAGTAAAAGTTAAATACCCTTTTTCGGCTAAGTATTGTTCAAAAGTATACGGTGTTGTTTTTACAATCACCGGCTTGTCGTAGACAGGGAAAAGGGTCATTCTTGATTTTTCATGCACTTCCTTTAAACTTTTCTTTAGTTTAACTTCGTCCACTAAGTTTCCCCCAAAATTGATATTATTAATACGCACTTTAGGACCACGATCCACTTTAAAATCCAACAATAAACTATTTTTTTTAGTTGCATCCTTTTTTTCTATGATCGTCACTTTTGCATCCTGAAAACCCTTATCTGCAAAAAACTTTTTTATCCCTTCTACTGCAGTGATTTTCATATTTTCAGTTATCACACGATTCGGAGTTAAACCAGTTTTACCAGACAATTCATCGGTTTCTGATTTCTTAACCCCCGTAAAATTAAACTTGGATAACCTTGGTCTCTCCACTACGTCAATTTCGACATCAATTTCATTATTCACCAAGTCAGATATATAAATACTTACATCACTAAAGTAGTTTTGATCCATTAATTTACGAATCGCTTTGGCAAAATTATCAGCCCCAGGAATGGCTACTTCATCTCCAATATTCAAGGTAGAAAGGGACAATAATAAGTTCTCATCAAAATTTTCATTCCCCACCACTTTAATGTCCCGAATTTTGTATTTAGCAGGCGCTTTTTGATTAAAAATATTAAGGAGTTTAACATTAATCTGTGAAACTGAATCCTTCACGGGTGCTACCTGGGCAAAAGAAGTCGAGGATAAAAAAAGAACCAATAAAGATCCTATATAAAATGGAAAATATTTCTGCATCTGCAAAGGGGCTACATTTATAATTTTAAAAGTGTCGCAAATTACTCGTAATATTTCAAAGTCTTTGTTAAAACCTCAAAATAAATATATTAATTTTTTTAATCATTTGTTTGTACCTGCAGACTGGTTTTCCCAAATCTGCGCTCCCTAGATTGAAAATCAAGGATGGCCTCCATCAAATCTTTCTTGCGAAAATCGGGCCAACGGGTCTCCGTAAAGTACAATTCAGCGTAAGCTAGCTGGTATAATAAAAAGTTGCTAATTCGGTATTCGCCACTGGTACGAATCATGAGCTCTGGGTCCGGAAACGCACTGGTAGAAAGGGCTGCCTCCAAAGTGGCCTCCTGGATATCATCGGGCTGCATTTGACCATTTTGTACCTTTTCGGCGATGTTTTTTATCGCTTGAATAAGCTCCCACCTACTACTGTAACTAAGTGCAATTATAAGTTCTAATCCGGTATTATTTGCAGTGGTTAGGGTCGCATTTTCGAGTGCTGCTTTGGCATCATCCGGTAACAATGAAAGATTGCCAATAAAGTGCAATTTGATGTTGTTTTTGTGCAAATCAGGGACTTCTTTAGCAATGGTGTCCACAAATAAACTCATTAGGCCTGTCACCTCGGCTGCTGGCCTGTCCCAATTTTCAGTACTAAACGCATATAAAGTGAGGTATTTGATGCCTATTTCTGAAGCCGCTTCCACAATATTGCGAACACTTTGTACCCCATGAAAATGCCCATAAAGTCGATCCTGTCCTTTTTCTTGCGCCCATCGTCCATTCCCATCCATAATAATGGCGATATGTTTAGGTAATCTATTTAAATCCAAGTTTTCCATACTACAAAATTAATCGAATCCAAGGTTATTTGCGTTTAAACCTATTGAATAAACCGATGCTTTTCTTGGGTTTGTATTGTGCAATCCCATAAATATTATTGAAGGAATAAGAAATACCCAGTTTTGCTGTAAAAAAACGGTCATTCCCACTTGCACTACCTTGATACCCAAAAGGGGCAGCTAAGGTGACTGGGGTGGCATTACCATCAATAAAATCAAGTTTATCTGTGGTGGTATATCTGTAAGTAGCTTCGGCTAAAATATTGAACCTGCGATAAACATTAAATTTAAAACCTAAGTTTAACGGGAAGGTCAAATTCAACGCCGATTGCTTTTGCTTACCATTTAATAAATCCGCAGTACTCAAAACAACAACACTGGTATTATTGTTGCGTATGGTATCTAAGATATGTAAATAACCAACCCCAAAACCAACATAGGGCGTAAATTTTTTATTTCGTGAACCGGAAATATAATTTAAAAAATTAAATTCCCCCATCACACTTGCCTCTATCGTATTAATTTGAAAATTGGCATTTCGCAAAATCACATAAGGGTCTATGGATAACATATCATGAGATGCTAATTTTTGCATCTCCACATTCAATCTTACACCCACATAACTATTTAATTGTTTTTTTGCAAACACGCCATAATTTCTGTAGTACACTTGGGCATCAGGTGCAATATCACCTTGATAGGAAGCCAATCCCATAAGTACACCCACTTCGCCTTTGTTCTCAGACAACTCGGTATGTTGCGCCATTACAAATTGTGAACAGCATAAAAAAACAAATAAAAATAAAACGCTTTTAAACATATGCTAACTAATTTCTTTTATCCAAGCCCCAAGTCAATTTTGTTCTTAATGTGGTTAAATAACTATTTTCATTTAGCCGTATAAAGCTAACTGAAAATAATTCTTGTTTTAAGGCTAATTCAATTGTTTTTGGAACAATTTCCTTACGCGCATCTAAAGCACAAATTAATTCGTCGGTCCTACCTTCAATCTCGAAGGAAATTACGGATGTATTGGGAACTATAATAGAACGTACATTTAAATTATGCGGTGCCACTGGTGTGATTACAAAACTAGCGGAATCAGGAAATAAAATAGGACCATTACAACTCATATTGTAGCCAGTGGACCCAGTGGGTGTGGATACAATGATACCATCTGCCCAATAGGAATTTAAAAACTCCCCATTCAAATAAGTATGAATCTTTATCATGGGAGAAGTATCCCTTTTATGTAAAACAAACTCATTAAGTCCGTAGGGCGTTGCGCCAAAAACAGGAATATTCGCATCTAGGTGAATCAATGCACGTTTTTCAATGACATAGGTACGATTCATAAGGGCGTCCACCATCAATGACAATTCGTCTTTTGAAATGGATGCTAAAAAACCCAATCGACCATAATTAATACCTAAAATAGGAATGTTTGAATCTCCCACTAATGTAACGGAGTCTAACACTGTGCCATCGCCACCCAAACTAATTAAACAATCAATATTTTCAGGTAAATCATAAGCGGATGTAAAGGGGATGTATGCCTCCTTCCCAACAGGGGCACAAAGTTCAAATTTTTGTAATAAGTCATGAAAAATACAAATGGCAACATCATGCTTATGCAATTCCAACAACAATGCATTTAAAGATTGTCGCTGATCCAAATCAAACCCCCTACTATATATTGCTACTTTCATCTAAATTAAAAATTAATTCCGCCGTGTAAATATACTCCTTTGTCTCCAAGCTGATTCACACTATAGTCAATTTTTAACACAAAATCATAGATACTGATCACATCTAAACCAATACCAGCTGTCCTAATTAAGGTATTTGATAGTTTATTGGTATTTGATGGACGATCACTATATACATATCCTAAATTGCTAAAAACACGAATCCAAAAATCATACTTCACTTCAGGTAAAAACTTCTGTGTTAATGGATTTTTTACTGTGATACTCCCCAAGGAATGATGAAAGGCCGTTTTTAAAATGGTAGCCGCATTTCCATCAACTACATAATATTCTAAGCCATTCATTTGCAAATTTCCATAGCCCATTAAGCGACTATCTAAATAATTATAATTGGGTAAAAATTTCACTTGTGAATTTGATTCAATGAAAATAAAATTTTGTTTGGAAAAAGAATGTGCTTTTAACTTTCTGAATTGTATGGAAGTGAATGGTGCCCCTTTGGAAAAGCGTTGAAATAAAACCAATTCAGTTCCAGCACCTTTGGTGGGATAGGCGTTATAATCAAATGCAATTTTGGTATACCCTAAAGTGATGTCTCCATAAGTCATTACTTTTTTATGACTTGCTAAAAATTTAGGCTGTATTAAAAATCCAGAGTCAGATAATTCCTCTTTACCATAGCCCAACTGTAATGAATGTCGCTCAAATAAATTAGGACGATAGGTTAAATTTACATTGGCACGGTAGCCTTTACGAACGACATCATTTGTTTTCGCAAAAACTTGTCTGTCCTTTTCGGTTGTGTAATTAATTTCCTTTTGGTCATAATTTTGCCAACCTCCTCCAATACCATATTTCAAATTTTTATCAAAAAAAGGCAATTGGTATCGTATAATATTTTGCTGTGTGTATCCACGAATAAAACCAAGCACCAATTGGTCATTATTACCAGTTGCATTTTTTTGACTAAATGTGATGCCATAATTAACCCGGTCCAAACTTCGGTTTTGCTCATTCCACCATTGATTAAAATTACGATCAACCCACTTGAAATACGGTTTTGGAATAAAATACCATCTTTCTTTAACTTTTATTTGTATGTCAACAATACTACTATCATTAATTAATGGATATACAGACGTAACATTTACAGATAAAAATAAAGAAGTATTAAAAAGCTGTTGCTGCGATAGCGTATTTAAAATTGTTAATGAGTCTTTATTAATTTGATCGCCTACATGATAAGGTAACTCGCGTAATAATATATAATTTTTTGTTCGATTATTTCCCTCCAACTGTATTTTGTTAATGCGAATTTGCGCTTTCAAATTAACGGAAATGCAAATGATATAAAACAAAAAAAGAAATAAAAACCGAAAAGAATTAAACATCTAGATAGTTCATTAAATGGTGGTAGTGATCTTCAATATCATTATGCATAATGGTGTTACCAAAATAATGAAGTATTTGATAATTGTATCTTTGGAGTGTGGCTATAATCACTTCCGCTTCTTCCTTATTTAATTTTATAGTAATAATAAGTGCCCCTGTTGCCTCGTCGAAGTTGGTATTCAACTGTGATATTTGCGCATTATTCGTTTCAACAAGACGACTTAATTCGGCTAGTGAATATTGATAAGGCGACACCGAAACCACAATGATGGCGCCTGGATGATCCACGCCTAAAAATTTAGCCAATAAATCATTTAAATTTTTCTGAAGTATGACCCCAGTACATTCCTGCTGTTCATTTAGTACAGGTAAAAGTGTCAACTCATTTTTAGAAAACAAATTCAAGGCTGCAGTGAAATGCATGGAACCTAAAATGCCAACCCGCGTAATTTGGTCGGCTAAATGAATTAAAGTTTGATCGGTATCTAGATTTAAAACGTCTTCTTTATTAACCAGTCCGATAAAATACTCCTCCTTCACCAATGGCAGATGCTGTATATCATAGTCCTCCATACATTGCAACGCAAAGGATGCTTTATCTTCAAAATGAAGCAAAGGAAAACTGGATATAGCGATGGAGGAAGCTAACATTTCGATTTATTTAGGTAGTTCATTTAAAAACTTTTCTAAAATTGTATTGAATTCCTCTGGCACTTCCATCATAGGCGCGTGGCCGCATTTATCAATAAAGTGTAACTGACTATTTGGAATTAATTTATTAAACGCTTCCCCAACTAATGGCGGTGTAACACAATCGTTTTTACCCCAAATTAATAAAGTAGGTTGCTTTATTTCGTTTAACTCAGTACCTAAATTATTTCGAATAGCACTTTTCGCCAAGGCAAGCACTTTAATTACTTTTAAACGATTTCGCGTAATTTCAAAAACCTCATCTACCAATTCCTTTGTGGCTACATTAGGGTCATAAAACGTTTGGGCTGTTTTATTTTTTATATACTCATAATCACCACGTTTAGGATAGGTATCGCCCATTGCGTTTTCATACAATCCACTACTGCCAGTTAAAATAAGTGATTTAATTTTTTCAGGATGTTTTAAAATATATACTAATCCTACATGACCACCGAGTGAATTGCCTAACAAATGAATGTTTTGATACCCCCTTACTTCAATGAATTGCTCCACATATTTAGCCAACCCTGTGACAGAAGTATGTAAAAGGTCCATATCAAACAATGGCATTATTGGAACCACCACTTTATGTGTATGTCTGAATTTTTCAATTAAGCCGGAAAAGTTACTTAGGGCGCCGAAAAGGCCATGCAAGAGCATAAGGGTCTCCCCTTCGCCAACTTCTAGGTAATTAAATTTTTCGTCTTTTTGTATTTCGTATTCCATCATAACTTAAATTAAACGCATAAATTACCAGCTATTAATGAACGTGTAATTTATCATTTTACAATGCGGTTAAAGATACTTAAATCATTGTAAATAATGTCAAAATTGGGTAATTATAACCCGCTTTGACAATGCAAAATTTAACGAAATCATAACGGCTAAAAGTGGGCAAATAATGATAAAGCGGGTAACTGTCAATCAGTTAGTGAATGTTTACTTAAATGGATTGGGGAAGGAAGCAATCGTCGTTTTGATAAAGGGCAGCCACTGGCTCATTTTTTCAGTACAATAGGGCCACCACTTTTGTAAATAAGAATAACTATATGCATCTTTCATTTTAGCCGCTTCCAATACCCCTAAAATTTGTAAAAAATAGACCAAGGCACTCCAAATAGTAAAATAAATAAAGCCATATAGTACAATGCCCAATAATTTATTCAACCAACCTAACATTAAAACTTCTGCAGTTTGTTGCAATAAACCTGAAACCCATCTGATTAAAAACAAAACCACTAACAAAACAATGATAAATGAAATGAATGGCAACCAATGGCTTTCAATTTTTGTATGTTCTTTTAATAATCTCGCTACCCAGCCAGCTAGTTGATATGCTACAATTAGCCCTATGAAAAAGGAAAAAAAGGAAAGCACAGCTTTGATTAATCCATTACGAATACCTTGCAAAATTGCAACAATAAGTAGCGTGCCTGTTAAAATATCTAACCACATATATTAAGCAGTGAGAAGTGATTTTGCAATCGCTGAAATTATTTTGCCATCCGCTTGCCCCGCAAGTTGTTTCGTTGCCACGCCCATTACCTTACCCAAATCCTGCGGACCTGTAGCACCCACTTCGCTAATAATAGCTTGCACAGCAGCTTTCACAGCCTCCTCACTCATTTGCGCAGGTAAAAACTTTTCAATGATGGCAATTTCTTCTGACTCTTTTACTGCCAAGTCAGGTCTATTTTGTTGTTCATAAATGGCTAAGGAGTCCTTGCGTTGCTTTACCAATTTTTGCAACAACTTTAATTCGGTATCAGCAGATATTTCTCCATTAGCTCCGGGATCAGTTTTTGCTTTTATAATTTCAGCTTTAATAGCTCTTAAGCCTCTTAACATTGCTTCATCCTTATTTTTCATTGCATCCTTCATCAAGGACATTACTTCAGTTTCTAAACTCATAACTTTGATTATTTATTGTTTTGTGCGATTTGACTTGCACTAAATTTTTTATAAAACGAGTACGCAAATTCTTTAAAATCATTGGCTATTGCTTGATCCTGTGTTGCTCTTAAATAGGTTTCACCCATACCCATTAAATTCTGATAAAAAAAATCAGCCATCTCATCCACCATCATATCCTTTGTCCATAAATCAATACGCAAAGCTGTTTTATCGGTTGGATCCCACAACGTAAGCATCATCGCTCTAGCCTCTTGTGTTTCGTTGGCAGTGCTATCGGAAGCGGACCACTTAATATTTTGGGGAATTTTTTGTTCGTCTAAATCTATCAGAACATTAATAGTAGATTGATGCATAATGTAATTTTGTAACGCAAAAATACTATTTTATTACATAAGATACACCTAAGGCTTTAACTCAACCGGAATTTTAACACTCCCATTTACTGGGGCAATCAATGCTAAATTTGACAGCCACTCTGATCCCATATTGGCGCGCGCTTGGCGATACACTTCATCCCTATAATATAATTTAAAGTGATCTGATAAGGAGGGGGATAAATCAAATGAAAATACTTCGCCAGACCTTAACCAAGATTCAGGGATATTGTTTTTTTCATCTATTAAATGAGGTACATCATAATGAATAGCCCATTGAATCCAACAGGTTTTATTAAAATTAATATGCCCCCAAAAAATTGCATAGGATGCGGCAATCCACTCCATCTTAACTTCATGAATGCATTTAATAAAAATGGACGCTTTATGTTTATAACCTTTTAATAAATTATCCGCTATAGCACATTGCTTATCAGTATCAAAAACAAAAACCATCGCCATCGTGGTTTGTTGCCATTTTTTAAAATGGGAAAACTCTTTTAAAGTAGCAACGAAATTAGATGTCTGTATAAAACATAAAAAATAATTTGAACCCTGCGTCAAATCTGATTTTGTTTCAGATATTATAAGCCAATCGTATTCGGGAGGGGTAACTACAGGTAAAACAGCATGTTGAAAGCTTGCCATTTCTTTTTTATAATTGGTTTTAAAAGCAGCTTCCGCCCATTGGTTAATATAAAATACACTGGCGGCCTTTTTTACATACATTTTAAATTGCTGTTGTTGACGTAGGTTATTAAAAAAGGAGCTTGTTTTATCAATGTTGGGGTAAGTTAAGGGGATGAAATAATGCGGAAAAGATGTACTACCTTTTAAGCTAGCACCGAAATGCACCACCATGGCATTGGTTACTTGAAGCACCAATTGTTCTGCCTCCCTGGTTTTAATGATGGTTACATTACTTTCGTTGGCCGTATATACTTCCTGAAAATGGGTCGGAATTTGGTCTCCAACAATATAAAAATGCAATTGCGCTGAAGAGTTTCCGGCAATAATTATATCCACTATTTTTTGATAAATAACTAGTGCAGGAATGTCAAAATCTGATTCAGTAAGGATAAACAGGCGCATATACAAAAGTACAGATTACTTAACAATTTATCCACCAATCATTTATATGGACTAGTTCAATTAAATAGAACCCTAACTTTGAACTATGGCAAGAGATTTACAGCAATTGGACTTATTTGGAAATGATATGAGCAGTACTGTTCATATTGCAGCACCCAAGTCCATTAAATCAAACAAACAGGCAAAGCCAATTATAAAGCCGGTACCCGTAACATCATATGCAGCGCCTATTGTAAATCAAGTAGCAGAAGATGACTTACCACTTGTATCAAGATCGGCACAACATTTAAATACAAGTGCTACTATTCAAAAAAGAGGTCGCAAATCATTTGCCTCAATGGATGCAGAGATGGGAAAAGTAAACATCCCCTCGGCGGAAATATTGGAAAAAAAATTATACTACCCTATTGGCGAAGTAGCCCATTGGTTTAATGTAAATACTTCCTTAATTAGATATTGGGAAAAAGAATTCAAACAAATTCAACCACGTAAAACGCGCAAAGGAGATCGTTTATTCCGCGTTCAGGATATTGAATTATTAAAACAAATTCACTTCCTACTTCGTGAAAAAAAATATTCCATTGATGGCGCAAAAACTTATTTAAAAAATAATAAGGAAAAGGCGGAAAAAAACATTGCTGTTTTGAACAGCTTAAAAAATCTAAAAAGTTTCTTAATTACATTAAAAGAAAATTTGTAATTACTAACTAATTATAAATTGTTTGTTCCAATTTACGAAGATGCTAATCGCATTTATAACTACATTTTTTCTGAAAAACTAATTTGATTTGCATTGGCATAGGCTACCGCTTTCAAATTTAAAGTTTCACGTAATTGCTGAAAAACATTTAAATCAGTTGTTATTGAAATAAAACATTCAATATGGATGGTATGAAATTGCTTTCCTGCATCAGATACAAAAACCGAACTACTAATAATCGGATGGTGCTTGGCGATTTCGGAACGCATAAAGGAAACAAAATTTGTTAAGGCATCGGCAGAAGTAATGACACTTATTTGTAAATCCATTTCTATTTTACGCTCAGTTCTGCAACTAATATTATCAACAATGGTATCCACCATTTGCTTGTTAGGGACCGTAATATATGTTTTATCCTGTGTGCGAATTCGGGTACTTCTTAATCCAATTTTTTCAATAGTACCAGTGAAATTATTCACTTTCACTAAGTCTCCAATAGAAAAAGGTTTGTCAAAAAATATAATAAAGGAGGAGATGATATTTTCCAAGCTTTCACGCATAGATAAGGCTACAGCCGCACCCACGATACTTAAGCTGGTCACCAAATTACCTATATTTTCATTGAACACATAGCGCAAAATTAACAAGGCGCCAATGATGTATAAAATAACTTTAAAAAAGTCGCGAAAAAATAAAACCAACTGATCATCTGAAAGCGACTTGGTTAATTTTGACTTTTCCTCCAATATAATTGCCACAAATTCAAGTGTACGAATAAACACCCTAATTAATAAAATAATGAACAATAATTTTACAATAGAATCTATCGCCTGTTGCAAGCTCACTTTAAATAAATGCACATCCCATAATACAGGAAATTTTAATTCATACAATGCAACCACCGCTACTAAAAAAAGTAAAAATTGTTCGATGGGCACCACCAAACGATGTACATGACTTTTGCGTAAATCAGAATGGTTTTTTTTATCAACCCAGGTATAAATTAAACTTGCAAAAAAACGGGAGATGAATCTTTTAAAAATAAAAGTGCCAACCAAAATAGCCAATATATATAGATAGCTGCGAATTGGATTGCTTAAAAATTCTTGATCTATTTGCATAATATTGAATTTATTATAATTTTTTCCACTCCAACAATTGCATCGTATTTCCGTCAAAAACACCATAGGTATATAGTCGAATCCAATCCCCTAAATTAATATACCTTGTTGTTTCATTTATTTTAAAATCAATTGCATAATGTCGATGTCCAAAAATAAAATAATCAACATTAATCTCATTTGCTTTTTGTTTGGTATAAATAATAAGCCACTCTTTATCCTCGCCTAAAAACTGCTCATCACTACTTCCTGTTTTCGCCCTACTCTTTCCGCTAAAATAATTGGCTAATTGAATGCCCAAATCCGGGTGTAACCAACCAAACAACCATTGACAAACCGGATTGGTAAATATTTTTTTTATGAACTTGTACCCTTGATCTCCTGGCCCCAAACCATCACCATGTCCTATAAAAAATTTTTTGCCCGCAAATTCAAATTGCTTGGGCTCAAAATATACTTTGGCATTTAACTCCTCCGTCAAATAATCACGCATCCATAAATCATGATTACCAGTAAAAATATGCAGGGGAATTCCGGCATCGCTAATTTCAGCCAAGCAACCTAATAACCGAACAAAGCCCTTGGGTACGACAGTTTTATACTCAAACCAAAAATCAAAAATATCACCAACAATAAAAATGGCAGCTGCATCTGTTTTGGCCTGTTTTAGAAATTGTACCAACTGTTGCTCTCTTTCACGGCTAGCGATAGCATTCGGTGCTCCCAAATGGAAATCAGAAAGGAAATAAATTTTTTTACCGTGTGCTAATTCCATGTAACTGGGCTTTAGAAACCAATTTTATAATACAAATTGCCTAATCCACTAACTTATCAACCAAAAAACAATACACTTCTTTAGGACCATGTACCCCCACAACCAAAGTTTTTTCAATATCTGCAGTACGGCTTGGCCCAGTAGCATAACTAATCATACTTGGTATTACATCGGCTTCTTTTTTATACTGCGCTAAGCTATCTGAAACATCAAATAACAATTGATGCGTGTAAGCAATACAAATATGAATTGGAGCATACACACTTGTGGTACGGCCGCTTAATTGCTGACTACTTAATACTATCGTTCCAGTTCTCGCAATTAAATGATCACATAAAGTAATCGCCGCATCGCAGCCTGCTAAATCATCTGTATTCACTGGGTCGAAATGGTATTCTTTCATGTCATCTAACCAACCTTCTTCAATGGAATAAATTTTTTCCCATTGGTTGGCTTTGATTAATCCGCTCAATTGACTGACCAATTCAGCTTCATCGGCACAGTATACAAACTTGCCTAATAACTCGGTAAATTTTTGCGCAAATTCAATGGTCAATTCCTGATCCGTCGGATAAAATATAGGCGTTTCCGCCACTTGGTCTGGAAAAGGAACAGGGACAGGATCCTTTAGGGCCTGTTTTATTTTCTGTAATATTTTACTTCTTGCGCCTTGTGATTCCATTACTCATTTTTTATACTTAAGCCGCACTTGGTTTTTCAGTGTCATCCGATACAATAGCTTGTTCAGTTGAAGCAACACTAGCCTGCTCTGGAGTAGCAGCAATCACTTGTTCAGTTGATGCTACATCAGCCACCGGAGTTTCCTCGGTAGTGATTTTATCCTTGCCTTCTTCTACATCAAAAGTAACCACTTTTTCTTCCTCAAATGGACGGTTTCCGATTAACGCTTCCACATCACTTTTATGTAAAACTTCTTTGTCTAATAATTCTTTTGCTAATTTTTCTACTTGCTCTTTTTTAGCAGTTAACAATTCTAAAGTTCTTTGATAAGCAGCATCAATCATCTTACGCACTTCCTCATCAATAATTTTTCCTGTTTCTTCGCTAAAAGGTTTTTGGAAAGTATTTTCTTGAGAAGGATCGTAAAAACTCACGTTGCCAATTTTATCATTCATACCGTAAGTAGTCACCATCGAATAAGCCATCTTGGTGATTTGTTGCAAGTCATTAGATGCGCCAGTGGATATGCGACCAAAGAAAATTTGTTCAGCAGCACGACCACCTAAAGTCATACACATTTGATCCGTTAATTGCTCAATCGTATATAAGTATTGCTCTTTGGGTGTGTATTGCGCATAACCTAATGCAGCAGTACCACGAGGCACAATCGTCACTTTTAATAAAGGATACGCATGCTCTAAAAACCAACCACAAATTGCATGACCTGCTTCATGATAAGCAATGACTTCTTTTTCTTCCTTAGAAATAATTTTATTCTTTTTCTCTAGTCCCCCGATTACTCTATCAATGGCATCTTGAAAATCTTTCATCTCCACACCTGTCTTTCCTTTTCTTGCTGCAATCAATGCTGCTTCATTACACACATTGGCAATATCAGCACCTGCAAAACCTGGTGTTTGTTCCGCCAATTTATGTACGTCTAAATTTTCAGAAACTTTAATAGGGCCTAAATGCACTTTAAATATTTCCTCACGACCTTTAACATCAGGACGATCAATAGATATTTGACGATCAAAACGACCTGGTCTTAATAAGGCACTATCCAATACATCAGGA
>CAJBLA010000044.1 GCA_903953815.1 uncultured Bacteroidota bacterium
GCATTGATGGTGCCCTTCATAGGATAGGAGTATATCTTACCATCTTTTATTTTTACAAATGTCTCTGGAGAAAAACATACAAATTCATCTTTTAAGTAACAAGTATATTTTGCATTTGCCCGATTGTATATTTCTGCAATAGTGTAATTCGACTTTATTTTGGTTTTTGCAGTTAGGTTTACTAAAAAACTATTTCCAAGTTCGATTTCTTTTTTTATTAGATCGAATTTGTTTTTATAGTCTTCAAAACGAATAGGTGTTTTATTGAATTCGAAATTGGAAGAAGAAATGTTATTATTTTGGGTGTTTGCTTTTTTTTGATTCGTTACCCCGTCAAAATTAAATTCAAAAATATTTTCTGTTTCAGACCATTTCCAACACATTGGTTTTTTACACTCAAAATCAATTAAAAAAACAAATGGCGTATGTTCTTTCCCCCATTGATTCATTATTGATTTAATAGTATGCACTTAATTGAAAATATTTTTTCAAAGATATGTTTATTGTATTTTTTTAATTATATTTATATTCTAAAATAATAACTATGGGATTTGCTATTAATAAAAAAATCGCAGCAAAAAATTCCACCAATACAACAAAAGCGTCGGTACAAGGTGGAAGTTCGAAATTTATCGCTAAAGCCAACACAAAATCAACAGGTGCGGCTAAAAAACCAATTAAAACAGGTGGTTCTAGAGGAAGTTGATCTAAGGATGACTTAGCCCTTATCGAAATCAACAAATTGATAATCAATGCTTTGTAATAAATACTACAAGGCATTTTCGTTTAAGGTCTTCACTTATCATTTTTGGTAGTTCTCCTTTTAAAAAGTCCTTATATTTATTTACAAATACACGATACATGAAAGCAATTTTTCTACACATTTTCTTATTAATGGGTTTAGTCGCTTTTGCGCAACTTAAACCTAGTTCTGCGACAGATCGCCTAAAGAGTAACGAACAAAAATCACTCCTTTTGGCGAATTCAACGGTTAATAATACATCTTTTCAAAATATCGGCCCATCGGTGATGAGTGGTCGTGTTGTTGATATTGATGTAAATCCGGGTGATCCTACGGAGTTTTATGTCGCCTATGCGACTGGTGGTGTATGGCATACCATAAATAATGGACAAAGTTTTAAACCTATTTTTGATTCAACTGCAACTTTGAACATTGGTGATATTGCAGTGAACTGGAAAAATAGAATCATTTGGGTAGGAACAGGGGAGGCGAATAGTAGTCGTTCTTCCTATGCTGGTATTGGGGTTTACAAATCAGATAATAATGGAAAAACATGGAGTTATCTTGGTTTGCCTGAAAGTCATCATATTGGAAAAGTACAATTATCCCCTAATGATCCTAACGTTGCTTGGGTAGCCGCTTTGGGTCATTTATATTCAGAAAATAAAGAACGCGGTATATATAAAACGGCAGATGGTGGTAAAACATGGAAACAAACTTTATACATTGATGCGAATACAAGCGGCATTGATATAGATGTTGATCCTAAAAATCCCAATAATTTATATGCGGCAATGTGGTATAAAACACGTTCTGCTTCCAACTTTGTAGAGGCGGGAAAAACAAGTGGTATTTATAAAAGCACTAATGGCGGAGATAGTTGGACTTTAGCTTCAACAGTTGCTTCAGGTTTTCCTACTGGCGAAGGTGTCGGTAGAATTGGTATTGCAGTTTATCCTGAAAATCCATCTATTGTTTATGCGATTGTTGACAATAATGCCCAACAATCTGATACAACAATAAAAAGATATAGTGACACCACTCGATATGCATTACGTGATTTTAAAGATTTAACGGTTGATCAATTTTTAGCTTTAGATGATCGTAAGTTTACCAATTTTATTCGTTCTCCTCGTAATGGCTTGCCAATGAAATACACGGTAGCTGGTATCAAGGAAGATGTAAAGTCGGGCAAATTATTACCTTCTTGTATATGGGATTATTTATACGATGCAAACACTGCTTTATTTGAAACACCGATTATTGGTGCTGAAGTATATCGCAGTGAGGACGCAGGAGCAACCTGGAAAAAAACAAATACCAAGCCAATTAATTTATATAGTACCTATGGTTACTACTTTGGTAAAGTATTTATAAGTCCTACCAATGCAAATAAAATTGCAATAACTGGCGTTGGTGTTTTATTAAGTTCGGATGGTGGTAAAACATTTAAAGAGATTGGCAAAGAAAATGTACACTCTGATCATCATTACGTTTGGATGAATGGCGCAAAGGATAGTCATATGATTATTGGTAATGATGGTGGTTGTAATATTACTTATGATAATGGCGATCATTGGTTTAAGGCGAATACACCTCCAGTGGGTCAATTTTATAATATAAATTTTGATATGGCTAAGCCTTACAATGTTTATGGTGGCTTACAGGATAATGGTACTTGGATGGGCTCCAGCCAAACCAGAGAAAGCTATGATTGGTTTGATAGTGGACATAATCCTTATACCATGCTAAATGGAGGGGATGGTATGCAAGTACAGGTAGATACTAGAGATAATAAAACTATCTACAGTGGCTCTCAATATGGGGCATATTCAAGACAGAATTTAACTACCAAGGAGCGAAAGTTTATCAGACCATTACGTAATTTAGGAGAGCCCGCATTTAGATTCAACTGGCAAACACCTATTTTATTAAGTAAGCATAACCAAGATGTTTTTTATTATGGAAGTAATAAATTTCACCGCTCTATGAGTAAAGGAGATAGTTTAGTAACATTAAGTACTGAATTAACTTCAAATCCAGCGCAAGGCGATGTTCCTTATGGTACTTTAACAACCATGAGTGAGAGTCCATTCCGTTTTGGTTTAATTTATGTAGGAACAGATGACGGCATGATTCACATTTCAAAAGATGGCGGTTATACATTTACTTTATTAAGTGCCAAATTGCCTAAAGGTTTGTATGTGAGCAGGGTATTGGCAAGTGCGTATAGTGAATCACGCGTTTATGCGACATTGAACGGATATCGTAACGATCATTTTAATGCTTATGTGTATGTAAGTAATGATTATGGTACAACTTGGACGCAAATCATGAAGGATTTGCCTTTGGAAGCAGTCAATGTAATTACCGAAGATAATATTTCAAGCCA
>CAJBLA010000045.1 GCA_903953815.1 uncultured Bacteroidota bacterium
ACCTAGGGATCATGGTTGGCTATGGTGGTTCGCAAAGATTAACCCAAAGAGTAGGCAAAGGCAGGGCCATGGAATTAATCATTACAGGTAAAACCATCAATGCCACACAAGCGATGAATTATGGATTAGCCAACTATGTGGTTCCGCAAAGCGAATTATTGGATAAGGCCTTTTCTATATTAAGGGTATGTCATCAAAAATCTCCGATTGCTGTGGGCAACTCCATTAAGGCCATTAATGCGGTATGGGATGAGCAAGTAAATGGTTATGATGTCGAAGCCGAATTATTTGGAGAATGCTTTGTCACCGATGATTGCAAAGAAGGAATTCAAGCATTTATTGATAAAAGGAAGCCTGTTTTCAAAGGTCATTAGCCCTTTTTTACACGAATTTAATAAGCCCAACTGACGCAATTTTATAATTGCTGTAGTACCTTTGTGCTATCAAAATTTTACGATATGGAATACAGAATTGAGAAAGATACCATGGGCGAAGTAAAAGTACCTGCTCATGTTTATTGGGGTGCGCAGACACAAAGAAGTATTGAAAATTTCAAAATAGCACAAGACATTAATAGAATGCCGAAAGAAATTATTCGCGCATTTGCTTACTTAAAAAAAGCAGCAGCTTTAACCAACTGTGACGCTGGTGTTTTACCGAAAGAAAAGTGTGATTTAATAGGACAAGTATGTGACGAAATATTAGCGGGTAAATTAGATGATCAATTTCCATTAGTCGTATGGCAAACAGGTAGTGGTACCCAAAGTAATATGAACATGAACGAGGTAATAGCCTATCGCGCGCATGTAATCAAAGGCGGCAGCTTATTAGATCATGATAAATTTTTACACCCGAATGATGATGTAAATAAATCACAATCCTCTAACGATACTTTTCCAACAGCCATGCATATTGCGGCTTACCAAATTTTAAAAGAAATTACCATCCCAGGTATTACCACTTTAAAAAATACATTGGACGCGAAGAGCGCTGAATTCATGCATATTGTAAAAATTGGTCGTACCCATTTTATGGATGCAACCCCACTTACCTTAGGGCAAGAAATTAGCGGATATGCAAGCCAATTAAAGCATGGCTTAAAAGCAATTGAAAATACATTAGCACATTTAAGTGAATTAGCATTAGGAGGTACCGCAGTAGGTACCGGAATTAATACACCCAAAGGTTATTCAGAAAATGTAGCAAAGCATATCGCTAAGCTCACAGGACTTCCATTTATCACTGCTGAAAATAAATTTGAAGCACTCGCGGCACATGATGCCATTGTGGAATCACATGGCGCATTAAAAACAGTAGCCGTAAGCTTAATGAAAATCGCCAACGATGTTCGTATGCTTTCATCCGGACCAAGAAGTGGTATTGGTGAAATTTTTATTCCAGATAATGAACCAGGCTCTTCCATCATGCCAGGCAAAGTGAATCCTACACAATCTGAAGCATTAACTATGATTGCTGCCCAAGTAATGGGCAATGATGTTGCCATTAATATTGGCGGTTCCATGGGTCACTTTGAATTGAATGTATTTAAACCCGTAATGATTTATAATTTCTTACATAGTGCAAGACTAATTGGAGATGGCTGTATGAGCTTCAATGAAAAATGCGCGATCGGTTTAGCACCGATCGAAGCTAATATCAATAAGCACGTGAACAATAGCTTAATGTTAGTCACTTCACTTAATACTAAGATTGGTTATTACAAATCAGCAGAGATCGCACAAAAAGCACATAAGGAAGGAACCACATTAAAAGAAATGGCGGTGAAATTAGGTTATGTTACCCCTGAAGAATTTGATGCGTGGGTCATCCCTAAAGATATGGTCGGG
>CAJBLA010000046.1 GCA_903953815.1 uncultured Bacteroidota bacterium
ACTTTTTCGAAATCCGTGGTGCGCATTTGTGGCACATTACCTGCTCCATCCACAGGCAATCCATTCATTTTCCAATTGCTCATACCTCCTTCTAAATTGATAACCTTAAACCCTTTTTCAACTAGAAAAGTTTGGGCAGATGCACTTCGACCACCCGCTTGACAATAAATATAAATAGGCTGATTTTTATCCAAATGTTGTGTTCGATCTGTAAATTCCTTTTTGTCCATCCAATTCGCTTGCAAAGCATGGGAAATATGACCGCCATTAAATTCATTCGCAGTGCGCACATCTAATACTTGAACGCCTGGCATAGCAATAGCTTGTTTAAAAGCAGCTGCCGTAATGGTTTCGCCGCTATTTGAATTTGCTGACACCGCCTGATCCCCATTTGAGTTAGCCTGTCCACAACTTATTAAAACAAGTCCCATACACATAAGGGATACAAATAATTTACATTTCATAAAATAGAATTAATAAGTGACGGTAATTTGAAAAGTTTTGTTGGTGATTCCTAAAATTGCTGCAGCAGCATCACTCAACCTATATTGAATTGAATTGCTTACATCCGGAAGCGCGTTAATTACTTTAGCACAAATGGTTTTAAAATCAGCAGTGGTAATTTTTACAATTGTTCCAATGGGTATTTCATTAGTCAATATATAAAACTTTTTATCCTGCCATCCACTGATGCTTTTAAATACGGAAGCAGTTCCATCTAATGTTTGAAAAGAGGCAGATTTTTTTTGATCTGAAAATAATGTCGCAAAATAACCTTCATCTACTTTTGTTGTATTGACCCCTTCCCCTTGATGAACTATTAATGCATTATGAATACTATCGTTGATTCTTGCTTTTTCTTTATTTAAAGAAATCACCTGCAATGTATTTTGACGCACTGTATCCACTTTTTTAACGGCCATATACTTGGATCGGTAACGAGATTTTCGTTTAACGCTCCCTTTTTTATGGGTGGGTCTTTTTCGAATTGATTTTTTGGAACTGATTTTATTTTTTGCGGTTGCCGTTTTTACACTACTGCCTTTTTTTGCAATAGTAACTGCTGCTTTCTTTGTAACACTGGTCGATGGTTTTTTTGCAACAGTGCCCGCTCCCTTTTTGGGGGTTACTTTTTTGCTTGCAGTGGTATTTTTTTTATTTGTTGTGGCCGTTTTTTTCTGTGGCCCCTGTTTTTTGGCCGATTTTACTTGCAAAGGAGCAATACTATACCCTGGGGCAAAAGCGCTTACTACGAACAAGAACAATAAAAGGCCATATTTAAACATACCGCAAAGGTACAAAAATCAAGTGCAAAGAAAAGGCTAAAAATTAGTATGTTAATTAAATAGTATATGTAAATGCTAGTAATTCAAGATTCTCCATTCATTTGGGTAGTAATTATTCACTCTGTTGGGTAATAATTTAGCCCATCCAAGTGCAATTCCTTGATGCTTAATCAAATGCCAACCCACATTTCCATCTAATTGTACATCCGCGCGTCTTAAGTAATTGAGCGCGGTTTGCAAATCCACTTCAAGGGTTGCAAAAGGCAAATTGGACCAATAACTCATTGCCAAAGCATGAGATGGAATAAAGTCCTTCCCTTTCACTGCACCCAAGTCCAAGCCCAACTTTTTTACATATAAATTACTCAAAATGGACAAAATAGATGCTTCAAATAAACTCGGAATTGCAATCATACTATTTTGGTGTGACAAGTATTGATGCGTAGCGGGTAATTCAAAATATGACTTCGCAACCACTAATTCATTCTTTGATAAGGGTGTAAATTTAAATGAATCAGCAGTAGTATTGCTATAGCTAGTTGTTTCTTTTTTAAATACAGAAATAAAAAAACCTTCCCCTTTTATTTTGTCAGGATAAAATCTGAATCCTTGACATTGATGTTCGGGACTTTCACAGGAGATAATATTCCAGGATGCAGGCACTGGAATTTTAACATTCACCATTCCTGGTAAATTTGCAATTTGATCCATTATTTTTTCATCTTCTTCAAAGGAATAAGAACAAGTAGAATAAATTAAATAGCCACCTTCTTTTAAAGTGTCCAACGACTCTTCAATGATTCTTTGTTGTCTTAAACTACAATGTTGCACATGATCCAAACTCCATTCTGAAATTGCAGAAATATCTTTACGAAATAAACCACTGCCACTGCAAGGTGCATCAATCATCACTAAATCAAAAAAAGCAGGCAAGGCTTTAAAATGTCCTGGATCATTCTGCGTGACAATCATATTATCAGCGCCCCATTTGGTAATATTTTCCACCAAGATCGCATTGCGCCCTTTAATGGTTTCATTGGCAACGACCAATCCATCACTAAACCAGTTTGCTAACAACGTACTTTTTCCACCGGGCGCAGCACATAAATCAAGTACCAAGGATTTGGTATCCATATTTAAGTGATGCAACAAATGTTGTATAAACATACTACTGGCCTCTTGCACATAATAGGCACCTGCATGCCACAAAGGATCCAACACAAATAGCGGCCGCTCATTTAAATATAGCCCCTGATCACACCATGACATAGGTGCAGCAGTATTTAAAAAAGGATGGGCTGCTTGACTAAATGGCTTATACTTATTTAACCTAACCGATGTGATTTGTTCTCCTTGGGCATGTACTTGCGCAAAAGCGTTTTTATCAAACCCAGGCAAGCCTGCTAGTGAATCTAAAAATGGTGTAGGTAACAAGTATTTATATTTAAAATTAATATCTAATGGTAAAATGTTGCTTTTGTTTATTTTCTTTCCTAAAAAAAACAATGCCTATGTAAAATAAATCTATCGTTAAAGTTACTTCCTCCTGCTTTTTAATTTCGTCCCAAGCTTTTTCCATTTCACTACTCCAATAAATATCATCAAAAATTAAAATAGACTGTTCATTCACTTTACTTAATAAAAGTTTAAAAAACTCCATGGTAGGCGCATAGCGATGATTACCATCAATATACACCATACCGATATGCGGGATTGAATGTAAATATTCAGGAAGGCATGTCGAAAAATCGCCTTCGACAATTTGTATATTTTTCAAATGCAATAAATCAAAAGTTTTTTGGGCTTCTTGCGCTATTGCAGGGGCTCCTTCCATGGTGACCAAAGTCTGATTCGGCATGGACATGGCTAAATAACTTGATGTAATGCCAAAGCAAGTACCCATTTCTAAAATATTATCGGGATTGAAATAAACACCCATCCGATATAATAACCGACTTATCTTTTTTTGCTTGAGCGCCGACTTCGCAATACTGCTAATTGATCTTTTTTTTAATTCAGATGTTCTTGAACCCGCACCTCGATCTAGCACTTCAATCACGCTAGTATTCGACTCCAAAGAATTTCGTCGCGCCTCTATTTCAAACGCATTATCAGGTGCATTAGTTTTATTTAAAACTTTTCTAATAAAATCATAAACAAATGGTGAATGAATACCGTGCCCCTTTCCGTTGGAAGCAGTTAAATAATATTTAATAAATTTTAAAGCGAGTTGGGCGTTTGAATGCATATTTTATTTTCTTTGCCAACATTCAATATCGAATGAATAAGAATGCTTTTCATCACTATTGTAAAAAGTGGATTCCGTCTTAACCCAATCCTCATTTAAAGTTGGGAAAAAAGCATCTCCTTCAATGGTAGTATGCACCCTAGTCAGCATAATGGTGTGTGCTAACGGCAAAGCAAGTTCATAAATTTGACCACCCCCAATAACCATTAACTGTTTGTAGTCCTGTTTTGCTGCTAAATTCACAGCATCCTGCAAAGAATGAACCAATGTAGCCCCATTGGTTTTAATATTTTTTTGATTCGATAAAATTAAATTTAAGCGTCCAGGCAATACCTTATTCCCCAAGGATTCAAAAGTTTTTCTTCCCATAAGTATGGGTAAACCCCAGGTGGTATTTTTAAAGAAACGCATATCCTTAGGCAAGTGCCACAGCAATTGATTATCCTTTCCAATCACATTATTGTCAGAAGCAGCAACGACTAAGGTAATATTCATAATACTAAATTTTTATACCGCTACAGGTGCTTTAATAGAAGGATGTGATTGGTAATCTTCCAAAGTAAAATCGCTAAATTCAAAACTGAAAATATCTTTCACAGCTGGATTTATTTTCATAGTAGGTAATGGGAAAGTGGTTCTGGACAATTGCAATTGCGCTTGCTCCACATGATTGTTATACAAATGAACATCACCAAAACTATGCACAAAATCGCCATATTGTAGATCGCATACTTGCGCAACCATCATCGTCAATAATGCATAGGAAGCTATATTAAAAGGCACACCTAAAAAAACATCCGCACTACGTTGGTATAATTGACAACTTAATTTTCCATCCGCCACATAAAACTGAAACATATTATGACAAGGCATCAAAGCCATTTTTGATAAATCACCCACATTCCAAGCGCTTACAATTAATCGTCTGCTATCGGGTGTCGTTTTAATTTGATGAATTAAATCTTTAATTTGATCAACAACAACACCATTCGCCCCTTCCCAACTGCGCCATTGTTTTCCATATACCGGACCCAGGTCGCCATTTTCATTCGCCCACTCATCCCATATACGAACGCCGTTGTCTTTTAAATATTTAATATTAGTATCTCCTTTTAAAAACCATAACAACTCATAGATGATACTTTTAAGATGTAACTTTTTTGTAGTGACCAAAGGAAAGCCTTTGGAAAGATCAAATCGCATTTGATATCCAAAACAACTTTTGGTTCCCGTACCCGTTCGATCGGTTTTCGGAGTCCCTTCGTCAATAATATGTTGTAATAAATTCAGGTATTGTTGCATAGTGCAATTTACAACCAATACCCATTATGTAGAAATCATTTTTTTGCCTTTCTTCTGGCCAATTCCTTTCTGATTAACAACAATTCACGGTTAGTTTGACCATTTACACTGGAGTTTTCCTGTGCACGACGCATCAAATAAGGAATCACGTCCTGTATAGGCCCAAAGGGCAAATACTTACTAACATTATAATTTTCCAAAGCCATATTAAAGCTGATGTGGTCACTCATTCCAAACAATTGCGAAAAGTGCACTTTAGGGTCATTATTCGACATGCCTAATTCTTGCATTTTGTTGGCAATAATTAAATTGCTATGTTCATTATGTGAAGCTAAAATCAAGGAAATATTTGCTTTGTTTTGAATACAATATAACGCTGCAGCATCAAAATCGATATCTGTGGCATTTTTATCATCATGAATAGGCGAAGGATAATTCATTGCTAAAGCGCGTTCTCTTTCTTTTTCCATATAGGCACCTCGCACTAATTTCGCACCTAATAAAAAATTGCCTTCCACTGCAAGCTGATGTGAAATTTTTAAAAAATGTAAACGATCGTGTCGATATAATTGATAGGTATTATACACCACTACTTTTTCTTTATTATACACACCCATCAACTCTATAGCCAATCGATCAATCGGATCCTGAATCCAAGTTTCTTCCGCATCTATTAAAATGCCAATTCCTTTTTCATTAGCAACATCACAAATTGCATACATTCTTTCTCTAACCCTATCCCACTCGGCAGTTTGACTTTCACTATCATGAATACCACTGCGCAATCTTGGTGCTTCGTTCAAAGTTTCTAATAAATTCATACTGGCCAATCCTGTTAATTTCACACTAACATACGGCACATTGTTTTCAGTGGCTGCAAATTCAACTGCTTCAATAATTTTTTCTGTAACTGCATCAAAATTTTCTTCCCCCTCTTTTGCCTCTACCCCATAATCCAATATCACTTGAACGCCATAGGATCCCAATTGCTTGGTGACTCTTGCGGAATCTTCTAAGGTTTCTCCCCCAACAAATTGTTTAAAAATAGTACTGCGAATTAACCCATTAATAGGCAATCCCGACTTCATTAAAAATGGAGTCACATTCGTAGCTATAGATACAACTAATGGGCTTTGAATTACACTAAATAAAAATCGGGCTTTACGCAAATCGGCATTTGACTTATAGGCAAATGCATGTTGGGTATTTTCTAAAGATAGGTTCATGCTAACGTTCATTCGTACTGCAAATATCGGTTGTTCTGCTTATACGACAAAAGAATAAATAAGCTAAATTGCTTGATGATTAAAGGGTTGTAAAACCATTTCACTCACCACGCCAGAACTAGGCTGTTGGCACAAAAACCAAATGGATTTTGCAGCCTCCTCGGCTTGTATCATTTTATCTCTTTGAACTCTTAAATCAATATTATCCCAGAAAGGTGAATCTACACCGCCAAGATACACTTGTGTAATTCTTATTTCAGTTCTTTTCAATTCCTCTCTAATAGATTGCATCATGCCAACCAATGCATATTTACTTGCGCAATAGGCTGCTGCCCCAGACATAGGTATTTTACCTAAAA
>CAJBLA010000047.1 GCA_903953815.1 uncultured Bacteroidota bacterium
TGGCCCATATATTTTACTAAAAAATAAAATATTAAAAATATGTGTTGTCATAAATGCAACCATCCCAGGAATAAATAATGATTTATTAATTAAAAAAACATCACCTAAAAAGGAACCAAACAAGCCCAATAGCACTATATTTTTCCCAGGTAATCCTGATACATTTGGATGCACTGCCAAATACAATATCAAAGATGGAAGTAACATCGCTTTACTGATTGCCTCTATCGTTTTATACTCCTCTCCTAAATATTGGGCAACAAAATGAACCAATAAAATGAATATACTAATAATAATTCCCCTTTTTTGAATGAATGATTTCATGTGCAAGTTTTGATTGATAAATATTCGATTGTAAATTAAAAGTACGCATTGCCAACCTAATTTAAGAATCAATGCATAAATTTGCAGTAAGATGAGTCCAGAAGAAGAACAATTTTATCTCCAATGGGAAAAAGACAGAATTGTCCCCCATTTTAAACGAAAACCCTTTCTAAGGGGTTTGAGTATAAGTTTGTCACTTGGTCTAGTCATTTTAATCATTTCAGAAACTGGCTGGTATGAACGTGCAACCATGGTCGGGAATATGCAGGGCAACGAAATTTGGATTGTAATTGCGATCATTGCCTTTTCGTTAGGTTTTGCTTGGATCTACCAACAATTTACCTTTGAGATGAACGAACAACGCTATAAGGAATTGAAATATTTAAAAAACAAAAAATGAGCATTTTGACACAAAAAACAACAAAAACAAGCAAAAATTACCAATTTTCGACCCTAATTGGAGGTATTTTCATCATATTTACAGTTTTATGTATTGCCGCATGTAGCAAGTCTTCTGTAAGTGAGCCAGATCAAATGTTAGCATTTGCAAAAAAGAATAATATCAATTATACAAAAGACCCATCAGGTTTATGGTATGAAATTATAAATCCTGGTACTGGCACAAAACCAAGAGCAACTAGCACAGTATCAGCAGCTTATATCGGTACTTTCATGAATGAAAAAATTTTCGACTCTACCTCAAAACCTATTGATTTTGGGTTAAATGGTGTAATTCAAGGTTGGACAATTGGCTTACAGTTAATAGCACCAGGAGGAGAAATTAAGTTAATTATCCCATCATCATTGGGTTATGGCCCATCTGATTACAGATCAATTCCAGGTGGTTCTCCCTTATATTTTAATGTTAAATTAGCCGCAATTAAGACCTATTAGTTATCTTAATTATTTAGCCTATTTAGGTTGATTTTAGCCCTCTTTCCATTATATTTGCCGACTAAAAATCAGTTAACCAAACTATTATGCAACTCAAAGGATTAGTGCGCTTTTTTACAATTGCGCTTATTTTAATTTGTCTTTATCAATTGTCATTCACCTGGTTCGTTCGTAACCATGAAAAATCAATGGAAGCTAAGGCAGCAGCTTGGGTAAAGAAATTACCTACTGCGCAATCTGTTTATCCAAATGATAAAGAACAACAGTTTTTATATAACGATAGTGTAAGTGATATTCAAAAAGCATATTATAAGCGTTTATTGGATAGTACAAAAGAGACCAAATTAGCTTTTGGCTTGACCACATATGCATCTGCAAAGGAAAAAGAATTAATGTTAGGCCTTGATTTACAAGGCGGTATGAGTGTGACCATGGAAGTGGGTTTAGATGGTTTGATTAAATCATTAGCGAATTACACGAAAGATGCTTCATTTAACACCGCATTAAATAATGCAGTTGCTAAAAAAGCAAATAGTAGTGCTGATCTTATATCATTATTTAGAGATGAATATAAAACAGTCAACCCTACCGGTAAATTGGCTCCTTTATTCGCTACTCGAAGTAATGGGAAATTAAAATTTGACGCTTCTGATGACGCAACTGCCACCTATTTAAAAGAACAAGCAACACAAGCTTTCGATAATACTTATCGTATTTTAAGAACACGTATTGATCGTTTTGGTTTAGCTTCTCCAAATATTAATCCAGATCCTAACAAAGGTATTATCAGTATTGAATTAGCAGGAGTTAATGATAAAGAGCGTGTTCGTTCTTATTTACAATCAACTGCAAATCTTCAATTCTTTGAGGTATATACTTTTGAAAACAAAGATTTTCAAGCAGGTATCCTAGCTGCTGACAAAGCTATTGAAGCAAGCTTAAATGGTATTACCGATACAACTGCAAAAGCAGATACAACAAAAGCTTTAGCAAATAAAAATCCTTTATTAAGAACTGTTCAGTTTACACAACCTTACCAAGGAAAAAATGGTCAGTATACTTTCCCTGCTGAGATTGGTTACACATTGAAAAAAGATACTGCTACTTTAAATGCTTATTTAGCTTTGCCAGAAGTAAAATCTAAATTCCCTGCGAATTTGGTTTTCATGTATGGTAAAGTAGAATCAGAAGATCCTAAAACCAAAGATGTACTTCCTTTATACGCAATCAAAACATTAGATAACGGTATTGCAGAACTTGAGGGTGATCATGTTGCAAATGCTGCACAAGATTTTGATGAAAGAGGAAAGGTGGCGATTAAAATGAACATGGATAAATTAGGTACTAGTATTTGGGGCAAAATGACCACAAGAAATATTGGTAAACCTATTGCCATTGTTTTAGATAATATCGTATACTCTGCGCCTAATGTGAATGACGCCATTACGACTGGCAACTCGCAAATTTCTGGCAATTACTCATTAAAAACTGCACAAGATTTAGCACAAATTTTAGAGAGTGGTAAATTGCCTGCACCAGCAAAAATTGTACAAGAGCAACAAGTTGGCCCTACTTTAGGTAAGGCTTCTATTCAAGGTGGTATGATGTCATTTGGAATTGCATTCCTTGTCATCTTTGCATTAATGTTGTTGTACTTTAACACAGGTGGATGGGTTGCAAACATTGCATTGATCTTAAACTTACTTTTCACAATAGGAATTTTAAGTGCGCTTGGATTTACTTTAACTGCACCAGGTATTGCCGGTTTGGTATTAACCATTGGTATGGCGGTAGATACAAACGTAATTATCTTCGAAAGAATAAAAGAGGAATTAACCAAAGGAAAAAGTTACCAATTAGCAGTTACAGATGGTTATAAGCGTTCTATGTCTCCAGTATTGGATGCACACGTTACTACCCTATTAACTGCATGTATTTTAGCTTACTTTGGATTAGGTCCAGTATTAGGATTTGCTACCACACAAATCATCGGTATTTTATTATCCTTATTCTGTGGAATTTTAGTATCACGTTTAATCACTGATATCTATACAAGCAAAAACAGACACTTCGAATATTTCACTGCAATTTCTCGTAATATATTCAAACATGCTTCTTTCAAATTCATCGAATTCAGAAAGTATGCATACATGTTATCAGCAGTTGTATTAGTAATGGGTGTGGCAAGTTTCTATAACGGATTTGACGAAGGTGTTGAATTTGCTGGAGGACGTAGCTATACGATTAAATTTAAAAATGCAGTGAATACGGAAGAAGTAAGAGATGCATTAAAAGTAGTATTTGGCGAAGCACCAATCATTAAAACAGTAGATACTAAAAATCAAATCAACATTACTACCTCTTATAAAATTCAAGAGCAAGGAAATAATATTGATCAGGAAGTGGAAGCTTTATTATACAAAGGTTTAGCAAAACAATTACCTGCAAATACTTCTTTCAAAGAATTTGAAACTGATTACAAGCAAAGTTCTCAAACAGTATTACCTACAATTTCTGATGACTTAAAAGCAGGTGCAACCAAAGCAACTATTTTTGCTTTAATTGCAATTTGTTTGTACATATTTATTCGTTTCCGTGATTGGAGATATTCATTAGGAACTATTTTCTCCTTATTACACGATGTCTTAGTTACCTTAATTGTATTTAGCTTCTTAAGAAAAGTTGTTCCATTCCCATTAGAAATTGACCAGCATTTTATTGCTGCAATCTTAACAGTGATTGGTTTCTCTATGAACGATACAGTAATTGTATACGATCGTATTAGAGAGGACAGTCAATTAATGAAAGGATCAGATAATGCAACAATTATTAATAAAGCGATTAACCAAACATTGAGTCGTACTATTATGACTTCATTAACAGTGTTCTTAACCATCTTAATTTTATTCATCTTTGGTGGTGAAGTAACAAGAGGTTTTGCATTCGCAATGTTAATTGGAGTTATCACTGGTACTTACTCTTCTATTTTTGTAGCTGCTCCAGTATTGGTTGACTTTGCAAAAAGTCGTCCATTAGGAAAGGCTGAAGACAAAAAGAAATAATCAAGTCAAGATTCAGATAATAAAAATGCCTCCATATATTGGAGGCATTTTTTATTGAGTATCATTTTCATTGGAGCAAAGCGATTTAGAGCGAGGATGACTGTATTTATTCAAAACGGCTTTCATGCTGTCTGATATTTGTTTAATTTTTTTGAATAGAATACTCATCCAAACGAACATTTGAGCAAAGCGATTGAGAGAGAGGATGATTGTATTTATTCAAAACGGCTTTCATGATATCTGATATTTGTTTAATTTTTTTGAATAGAATACTCATCCAAACGAACATTTGAGCAAAGCGATTGAGAGAGAGGATGACTGTATTTATTCAATAAAAATTAAACCGCAAATGAAGTGCCACATCCACAGGTACTAGATGCATTTGGATTCGTAAAGGTAAACCCACGGCTATTTAAACCTCCTTGCCAATCAATTGACATCCCATATAAATAAATCTGATGTGACTTATCCATGCAACATGGTATTCCTTCATATAAAAACAATTCATCTGCAGGTGCCGGAACATCAAACCCTAAAACATAAGTCATTCCACTACATCCCCCTCCTTTTACACCCACCCTTAAACGTTGTTGGTTGTCAAAATCAGGTTCAGCCATTAAACGCTGAATTTCAATGATGGCACCTGCCGTAAAATTGACTGGTGTTGCATTTGCTATTTCGGTTCCCATAAATTTTGATTTTTTAATGATCTTATTAAACGTAAAATTACAATATCTCAAGCAACTGTCATTAGATAAAGTGTCGAAAATAGAAATAATCTGCACATAAAAACAAGTAAAAAATCGTAAATTTAACTATGCAAGCCGAGTCAAAAAGAACCGATAGTGGTATTGAAGTAAAAAAAGTTTATTCCCAACAGGATCTACCTGTGGATTTGAATGGGAATTGCCTTCCTGGGGAGTTCCCTTATACAAGGGGTGTTCAATCGGACATGTATCGTGGTAAGTTATGGACAATGCGTCAATACGCAGGATTCTCCACTGCTGAAGAAAGCAATAAAAGATACCATTTTTTATTAGCCCAAGGCGTCATGGGTTTAAGCGTTGCTTTTGATTTACCTACTCAAATTGGATACGACGCAGATCATGATTTAGCAGATGGTGAAGTTGGCAAAGTGGGTGTTTCTATATGTTCCTTAGATGATATGGAAATTTTATTCAAGGACATTCCATTGGATAAGATTAGTACTTCTATGACCATTAATTCAACCGCTTATATTTTACTCGCGCTTTATGTTGCCTTAGCTAAAAAAAGAGGCATTGACTTAGCAAAATTATCTGGCACCATACAAAATGATATTTTAAAAGAATACGCTGCTAGAGGCACTTATATTTATCCGCCGAAAAGCTCCATGCGTATCATCACCGATATATTTGAGTGGTCAAGTGCACATTTACCTAAATGGAATAGTATTTCAATTTCAGGATATCATATTAGAGAAGCTGGTAGTACAGCTGTACAAGAAATTGCATTTACTTTAAGTAATGGAAAAGCATATGTAAAAGCTGCGATTGAAAAAGGTTTAAATATTGATGTGTTTGGAAAAAGATTATCCTTTTTCTTTAATGCCCATAACAATTTATTTGAGGAAGTCGCCAAATTCCGTGCTGCGCGAAAAATGTGGGCACAAATCATGCAAGATTTAGGTGCGACTGATCCAAAAGCATTGATGCTCCGATTTCATACACAAACGGGTGGTGCTACATTAACTGCACAACAACCCATGAATAATATCAGTAGGGTTACCATACAAACCATTGCAGCGGTATTAGGAGGCACCCAAAGTTTGCATACCAACGGTTTTGATGAAGCCTTAGGACTCCCAACAGAAGAAGCTGCAGGCATTGCACTTAAAACACAACAAGTGGTAGCCTTTGAAAGCGGAATTACTGATACAGCCGATCCATTAGCAGGAAGTTATTTTGTTGAAAGCCTAACGAATGAAATAGAAAAGAAAGCGTTGGAACTCATTCAACAAATTGACAATATGGGTGGAAGTGTTGCAGCTATTGAATCAGGATTTATGCAAAATAAAATTGGAGAAAGTGCCTATGCCTATCAAAAAGATATCGAATCCAATAAAAAAATAATTGTAGGGGTAAATCAATTTCAATCTTCCAATAATGTAGAAATTCCAATATTAAGAATTGATGAATCCATTCGATTACAACAAATTGAAAAATTAAAACTACTTAAATCCAAACGAGATCAAAATTCAGTGAATGCTTGTTTACTCGCCATCAAGGATGCAGCTATAAACAATACCAATATTATGCCACCCGTAATTGATGCCGTTGAAAAATTATGTACCCTTGGTGAAATTGCGGACACATTAAGATCCGTATTCGGCGAATACCAAGCTTAATAAAATATTATATTACCCAATACAATTAATTCATATTACCCTATTCATTTAACAACACAAGACTATGAAATATTTTATATTTTTATTTTTAGCTTTTACAACAATCAGTGCCACTGCGCAAGAGCTGCCTAAAAATTTCAATCAACTAGTGCAGGATATTGAACCACAACTCATAAAATGGAGGAGACATTTTCATGAAAATCCGGAACTATCGAATCGTGAATTTAATACAGGTAAATATATAGCCGATTATTTAAAAACTTTAGGCATTGAAGTACACTACCCTGTTGCAAAAACTGGTGTTGTTGCTATTTTAAAAGGCGGTAAACCAGGTCCTGTGGTTGCACTCAGGGCGGATATAGATGCGCTACCTGTTCAGGAAAGAACACCCGTTCCATTTGCATCAAAGGTAAAAACAGAGTTCATGGGGCAAACAGTAGATGTGATGCATGCATGCGGACATGACTCGCATATTTCCATATTAATGGCTACAGCCAAAGTGCTTCAATCCATGCAGAAAGAAGTTCCAGGAACTGTAGTGTTTCTATTTCAACCAGCAGAAGAAGGTGCTCCAGGCACAGAGGAAGGGGGCGCACCATTAATGATTAAGGAAGGCGCACTAGACAAACCCAAAGTAGAAGCGGTATTTGGATTACATATTGAAGCTGAATTGCCAGTGGGAAATCTCTATTATAAAGAAGGGGCATTCATGGCATCCTCAGATTGGTTTACTATTAAAGTAAATGGCAAAGGTAGCCATGGATCACAACCTTGGGGCGGTGTTGATCCAATTGCATCTGCTGCACAAATTATAGAAGGGCTACAACATATTGTAAGCAGACAAATGAACTTAATAACAGCACCAGTAGTTATTACTGTTGGTACCATCAAAGGCGGGGTTCGATCAAACATCATTCCTGAAACAGCCGAGCTTACTGGAACTATTCGTACCCTTGATTCAAAAATGCAAACAGAAGTGCATGAAAGGATTAGAAATACCGTAAAAAATATTGCAGCTAGTTCAGGCGCAACTGCTGATGTAACTATTGATACAAAAACCTTAGTTACTTATAACGAACCTAGTTTGGTAAAGAAAACATTGCCCTCCCTATTTAAAGCAGCAGGTGCAAATAATGTTTTTGAAACCACTTGGCAAACTGGCGCAGAAGATTTTTCATTTTTTAGTGCAAAAGCGCCAAGCTTCTTTTTTTACCTAGGAGCCCTTCCTGCAGGTAAAAATCCGAAAGACGCTGCACCGCATCATACACCCAATTTTTATATCGACGAATCTGGCTTTACAGTTGGCGTTAAAGCCTTTTGTAATTTAGTTTTCGATTATGCAAAAGCGAAATAAATAAAAAATATTTATTTATTATAAACGCGGGCACCGAATAATAAACTTCCAATACGTACCATGGTACTACCCTGTTGTATGGCCAATTTATAATCTGAACTCATGCCCATACTTAATTGATCAAAATGGGACGTATTTAAAAGCGAACTTGCTTTTTTATAAGTATTATTTAAACTAGTAAATTCATTTTGCACTAATGCTGCGTCATCAGAAAAAGAAGCCATTCCCATTAATCCTCGCAATCTAATATTCGTATAATTAGACAATCGACCACTTTGTATTAATTCCAATAAAGTCAATTCATCAAATCCAAATTTCGTTTCCTCTGAAGCAATATGTACTTGTAATAACACATCAATGGTACGATTATTTTTCTGGGCTTGTTTGTTGATTTCAATTAGTAACTTTTCACTATCCACGCCATGTATTAAATATACAAATGGCGCTATGTATTTAACTTTATTAGATTGCAAATGCCCAATAAAATGCCATTGAATATCTTGTGGTAATGCTGCGGCTTTATCGACTAATTCCTGCACATAGTTTTCGCCAAAATCCTTTTGACCCAATTGATGTAAATCTAAAATAGCTTGATTGGGCTTTGTTTTACTTACCGCAATTAATTGTACTTTATTTAATTGTAAATAAGTAGTTATTTCTTTATAAAATTCAATATTGACAGACATCTAAATAAATATGCTTTTCTAAAAAAGAGACGCCCCTTTTTGCACAAAAATAGGATTAAAAGTAAAACTATTTGGTAATACTTCGCCCAATCACCATTTTTTGAATCTCAGAAGTACCCTCGTAAATTTGTGTAATTTTTGCATCACGCATTAACCTTTCCACATGAAACTCCTTTACAAAACCATATCCACCATGCACTTGCACCGCTTCAGTGGTTACCCACATCGCCGTGTCACTTGCATGTAGTTTTGCCATGGCTGCAGATAAAGTATAATCCATACTATTGTCCTTTTCCCATGCTGCTTGATAACATAACAATCTGGCTGTTTGAATACGCGTAGCCATTTCGGCTAACTTAAATTGAATTGCCTGATGTTCATGTATCGGCTTACCAAATGATTGTCGTTGTTTACTATACGCCAATGCTAATTCATAGGCGCCACTGGCAATACCTAATGCTTGAGCTGCAATTCCTATACGCCCCCCATTCAAGGTTTTCATTGCAAAATTAAAACCAAAACCATCCGCCCCAATTTGATTTTGTTTTGAAACGACTACATCTGTAAATGAAACAGCATGTGTATCACTTCCCCTTATACCCATTTTATTTTCCTTCGGCCCCACGGTTACACCCGGCGTATTTTTTTCAACAATAAATGCGTTTATCCCTTTGGGCCCTTTACTAGCATCAGTTTGCGCCATCACTAAATATACTGAAGCACTTGAGCCATTAGTGATCCAATTTTTAAGACCATTTAAAATAAAATGATCGCCTTTATCTACCGCTGAGGTATGCTGATGTGTTGCATCACTTCCTGCTTCTGGTTCACTTAATAAAAAAGCACCTAAATACAATTCCCCGTCTTTTCTACCCTGTGCTAACGGAGTTAAATATTTTTGTTTTTGTATTTCAGATCCGTAATGTTCCAAGCCCCAACACACCAAACTATTATTCACACTCATACAAACACTTACACTCGCATCTATTTTTGAAATTTCTTCCATCGCTAATACATAGGATACGGTATCCATTCCTGCACCACCAAATTCAGGTGCGGTCATCATACCTAAAAAACCTAAATCCGCTAATTGTTCAATTTGATTTTTGGGAAATTTTTGCAGCTCGTCTCTTTCTATAACTCCTGGCAAACATTGTTGTTGTGCAAATTCACGTGCAGCTTTTTGAATCATTAATTGCTCTTCCGTTAATCTAAAATCCATATACAAAAATTTGTATAAATTTACGCTAACAATTGTTAGTATAAAAATTTATTTTTGTACTTTATTTAGAATCAATTGTGCTAAAACGGAAATGTCTTGCTCATTCATAATTGCGGTGCTATCCTGTCTAAAATGACGCTTAAAAGCCAACTTCGCAGCTGTGGTATCCTTGATATCATACCCCACTATATTAAGCGCTAATGGTATAGAAATACCTAAGGGTAATTGGATGGTGGCATCAGGATTAAACCATGCTCCGTATCCTTTGGTTGACAATAATTGCCAAGGGAAATTAATGTTAGGATCCACTTTACGTTTTGGTGCAATATCTCCATGACCAATAAAATTGGCATCAGGAATATTATAAGACCTCTTTAATTTATCTAATAAATTAATCAAACTATTAATTTGCGCGGAATCAAAAGGTTCAAACCCATTGTTATCCAATTCAATACCGATTGAGCTTGAATTTATATCTGTATTATTACCCCATTTTGCAATACCTCCATGCCAAGCCCTGAAATAATCATTCAACATATGATGTATAGTGCCATCCTTGCATATCACATAATGGGCACTCACTTTACTACGCTCTAATGTAAATGTTTGTAAAGTTTGTTCGCAAGAATTTTGCGCTGTATGATGTATGATCACAAAATTAGGTTTACGCAAATCAAAATTTGTGGTACCTACCCATTGCGCTGCTTTTGCTAATGAATCAATGGTCTGGATCCCAGGATTTGACTTTAAAATGCCAACAAGCTCCTTTGCTCTAGATTTATAAAAGCGATTTGTTTTAGCATATTTGAAATTAGTACAGGCAAATAAAGCGATTACAAAAAATGTAAGTATGGCAAAATATAATTTCGAAAATTTATTTTTCATATGGATAGATAATATTGATCTGTAATGATTCTTTAAAGCCTATGACAAATTTGACTAGCTAATAATTTTAATCTACACTTGGTTCTTGCTGACTTAGGCAATGAAAACTACCCAAGCCCCAAATAATATCCGTTGAATCAATCCCAACTACTTGTCGTGTTGGAAAACAGGATTGTATTATTTGCATTGCTTTATCATCCTTATCACATCTAAAAGTGGGCACAATAATATGTCCATTACTGATGTAAAAATTAGCATAAGATGCAGGGAGCATTTGATCTTCATAAATAACATCTGCAGGCATTGGTAATTCTACAATATTTAATTGTTTACCATTCAATAAGCGCATTTGTTTTAACTCCTTCAAGTTTTGTTGTAATAGTTCATGATTTTCTGACAAAACGTTATCTTCAATGACTGTAATAACGGTATCCTCATTAACAAAACGTACGGTATCATCAATGTGTCCGTCAGTATCATCTCCTACAATACCATCAGATACCCATAACACCTGATCCATCCCATAATAATCACATAAATATTTTTCAATTTGTGATTGATTTAAATGCGGATTCCTATTGGGATTTAACAAACATGATTTTGAGGTCATAATAGTACCAGCACCATTAAAGTCGACAGATCCTCCTTCCATAATTATTTTCGGATAAAAAACTGGCAAATTCAAAACCTTCGCAATATTTGTTGGCATTACATCATCTAAATCATAAGGCGGATATTTACCACCCCATGCATTAATATTCCAATCAACAATTGCTTTTTTATCTTCTGGATGATTGCGAATTAAAAAGGAAGGTCCATGATCCCGACACCAAGCGTCATTGGAAGGATGTAAATAAAAAGTCACTTTAGTTAAATCAACACCTGCCAATTGCAACATTTTATTTGCAGAGTTGCGCATTTTTTCATCAACGACATTAATACAAACACGTTCCGTTAACGCAACAACTTTAACAAACTCTGTATAGGATGGATAAATACTTGCTATTTTACCAGGCCAGCTTTCCTCCTTATGTGGCCAGGTTAACCAAATTGCATCATGTTTTGCAAATTCGGCTGGAAAATAATAGCCCAATGATTTTGGTGTTACACCATCACCTATTTTCCTTAGTTCATTTAAATGATTATTCTGCATCATCAATATATCGTTTAGTAATGGGTTCATAAGAATCAATACGACGGTCACGTAAAAACGGCCAATGTGTTCGATAACTGTCCGATTTTTCAGTATCAATATCTATGACAGCTAATTCTTCGTTGTCATGTGATGCTTTATAAAGTAAGGTTCCAAATGGATTACTTACAAAGGAGCCACCCCAAAATTTCATTGCACCTGCTTGCTCTAACCCAACCCTATTCACACTAATTACTGGTACACCATTCGCAACTGCATGACTGCGTTGTATGGTTTGCCAAGCGTTATACTGCTCCGTATTGGTTGCTTCATCCTGCGAGGTTGCCCATCCAATAGCGGTTGGATAAAATAACATTTCCGCACCCATTAAACTCGTAATACGAGCTGCTTCAGGATACCATTGATCCCAACATATTAAAACGCCAATCGTTGCAAATTTTGTTTTGAAAACTTTATACCCCAAATCACCTGGTGTAAAATAAAATTTTTCATAATAAGATGGATCATCAGGAATATGCATTTTCCGATACTTACCTAAATAAACACCATCTGCATCTAAAACCGCTGTTGTATTGTGATAAAGCCCTTCTGCTCTTTTCTCAAATAAAGAAGCAATAATTACTACGCCTAATTCTTTTGCTAATGCCGCTAAAGTATTGGATGTTTCTCCTGGTATAGGTTCTGCTAATTTAAAATTATCATAGGATTCAACATCGCAAAAGTATAAGGAAGAAAATAATTCTTGTAAACAAATAATTTGAGCGCCCTGTTTTGCAACTACCCTAATTTTTTCAATTGCCTTTTGATTGTTCGCAGTTTTATCTGCATCGCACGACATTTGTATAATTCCTACTTTTACGATTGCCATATAAAATGAATTAAATTATTGAATCAAAATTACGCATCCCCAACAACTTTTGCGTTATAAATCCTTCCGCATATTCCACCCCAATTTGATGCCCTAATTCCTTGGCCCTGCTTTTTATAAATTCGATGAATGCAGCGCCGGATATAAATGTTTCTGGTTCCCTTGAATTTGGATCATAAAATTGAGAAGCATGGGCCATGATGGACTCCATTTTCTTATCCATAAAAGCACTTATGTCCACTACAAAATTAGGCGCTAATGATTTTGATTGTATATAATGAAAAACTTGGTTGGGTCTCCATGGCAATTGGACTTGCCCATTATGCGTACTTTGTATTTTAACCAACCCTGCTAAAAAAGAAGCTGTCTCCACCAACTGCGCCGCGCGCGCATGATCTGGATGTCGATCATCCACTGCATTACATAAAATAATAGCGGGTTGATAACAACGAATTATTTCAATGATCGCAAATTGATTCTCTTTGTTATTTTCAAAAAAACCATCAGGCATACCTAAATTTTCGCGAACGGCTGCACCAATAATTTGACTCGCCAATTGCGCCTCCTTTAACCTTTGCGAACTATTACCTCGGGTGCCTAGTTCCCCTTTGGTTAAATCGATAATGCCCACTTTTTTACCTTGGGCAACTGCCGATAAAAGCGTTCCGCCACAACCTAGTTCAACATCATCCGGATGTGCACCAAAAGCAAGTATATCTAGTTTTTGCATTTATCTTTTAATTGTATTCAAAGTTACGCCTTGATATAACCAAATCGTATACAAAACTTTGAAAATTTTATAATACCAATGAACTTATTATTCAACCTAATTCACCCAGTAAACAAAATGCTAATTAATGACAAAAAACCCTCTCTTACTAGGTAAGAAAGGGTTTAATAATTTATAAAAAAAGCTTTTTTATTGGGCTATTTTTTCTTAGCGTAACGCTTATTGAATTTATCAATACGTCCAGCTGTGTCCACCAACATGTTTTTACCAGTGTAAAAAGGATGTGAAGTGTTTGAAATCTCCAATTTAATAACTGGATATTCTTTTCCGTCTTCAAATAAAATGGTTTCTTTAGTTTGTGCTGAAGATTTACCTAAAAAAGAGGTACCGTTACTCATGTCCTTGAACACTACAAAACGATACGATTCTGGATGGATACCTTGTTTCATTATATATGATTTTTAAGGATGCACGGTTTTTGCCGTACAATTTATTAAATAGGTTGCAAATTTAGGTAAAATCAAGGGTTTAGCCAAATTTTAGCGGCTAAAAAGGCCTAACGCCAATTACTTCATATTGATATACTGAAGCGGTAATCCAAGGTTTCCAGCCCTGCAGGCCGCTATAACATCCTGTAAATCATCAATTTTCTTACCTGTTACGCGAACAATATCATCCATTATAGCTGCCTGTACCTTTAGTCCACTGTCCTTGATCAATTTTACGACCTTTTTGGCGTCTTCTTGTTTTAAGCCATTACGAACGTGGACATCCTTTTTGAAAATTTTGCCGCTTGGATAGGCATCTTTTGAAAAATCAAAAGCCGACGGATCAATTCCTTGTTTCATGGAACGACTTATTACCACATCAATTATTTGTTGAATTTTCATATCTGATTCAGATTCCAATTTAATCAAATATTCTTTTTTGTTTAAATCAATCACTACATGATTGCCTTTAAAATCAAATCGATTGGTGATTTCTTTTTTTACAATATTAATCGCATTATCTAATGTCTGAATATCAACGGAACTTGCAATGTCAAAGGATGGCATAAAATATGATTTAAGATTTTTGAATGTTTTTCGGGAACCAGCTTTTTGATTTAACTAAGAATACAATACCTAATATAATTAAAATAACTGATATTAATTCAGCTTGTGTTGGTTGAAATGGCAAAAAAGTATATTTATTATTTACCCTTATTTTTTCAACAAAAAAACGTTCACCCCCAGCAAAAATGAAATAGATCCCTGTGATAATTCCTGGTTGGGTAATTTTTTTTCTGACCATCCAAACGATCAAGAACAAAATGAACATAATGATGATTTCATAAAAAGTGGTTGGATAAACCGCCTCAGGTAATTGATTGCAATAATTTCCAACACATCCTGGAATAGGCACTCCTGCATTTACCACATTATGCGGATAATGATAGGACCAGATCCAATCTGGTAACCAGGAAAAAGGATTAGGTGCTGAATTAACAATTCCCCAGTCTCCATCTCCGCTAATATGACAACCAATTCGACCTGCTGCATAAGCAAATAACATGGTAGGCGCCATCGCATCTGCAAAATGGATCACACGCATATTATATTTACGAATAAAAATAATAATTGCTATCGTAGCCAATATTAATCCCCCATAAAAAGTAAGTCCGCTGAATGAAATTAATGACCCCCAAGGATCAAGCATTAACTCATCTAAATTCTCCAAATTGTGAAAAATTTTCGCACCCAAAAATCCCCATAAGGCTGCTTGCAAAACTATATCACCTACCCTGTCATGTGGCCACAGCAATAGTTTGCGCGTTTCTGGTTTTGCTAATTTTTCTTTGTCTTTTTCCTTCCATTTCAAATATGCCAAAATTGCGCCAACCAAAATACCTGCACCCATATTACCTTGTAATGACAATATAAAAGCCTGCGTATTATTTAAAGCATCCGCAATGGTAAATGCCCCAATAATCTTATACCCAAATAAAAATCCAAAGAAAAAACTAGTTAATAATTCACTTAAACTAGCAGGTGCCCCAATAACAATTGACTCCTCCGTAGGTGTAAATTCACCCAAGGATTCCTTTCGCTTTAATTCAGCGTATAAAACAAATCCTGATGCCACAAAAGCAATGGCTACAAAAAATCCAAATGAATTAACGAGTCTAAGTCCGTTTAATTTTACACCAAATAAATCGTCAATTAAATAATACAGATTGGGATACATGCTTGATTATGATTATAGATTACAATGTTACTTAGAATATTTGATTTAAGAATAAAAAAAAGGCCACACTAGAAAGTGCGGCCGTATTTACTAACCCATCTAAAAACAAAAACCCTTTAATATTTTTATTAATTACAATGTTCTTGAAAAACACTAATTAAATGTTGTGCGATCACTTGAGCCGGTCTTCCTTCTATTTGATGTCTTTCGATAAAATTTACCAATTGACCATCTTTGAATAATGCAATTGCTGGTGAAGAAGGAGGATAAGGTAAGTGCATTTGTCTTACTTTATTTACTGCTTCGATATCAAAACCTGCAAATGTAGTAGTGATTTTTGTTGGTTTACTCGTTGCATTTGCGACTGCCATTAAAACACCTGGTCGACAAGCACCTGCAGCACAACCACAAACTGAATTTATAACCACCAATGTTGTTCCTTGATTATTTATTGCAGTTTCAACTTCAGCAGCTGTTGTTAAATCATCAAATCCATTATCAACTAATTCTGCTTTCATTGGTAATACAATCTCTTCAGGGTACATATCTTCTACTATTTGTACCAAAATTAGGGATTTTAGAAATCCCCTACAAATTTGTTTTCGAGACATTTTGGCACTTAATAATAAGATAACATCCGTTTAAACGGCCAAAAATGGTATAAATAAGGCTATTTTAAGGCTATTAACGCAGATATCCGAGGATCTTAAGCATGCTTTGTGCAGATTGCTCCTTGGCGTAAACCCAGTCCACCAGCTTACCATTTTTTGGGTCTTTTTCGACAATCACATGCTTAGGTGAAGGTATCAAACAATGTTTAATACCTCCGTAACCGCTAATTTGATCCTGATACGCACCTGTATGGAAAAATCCAACATAGAGTGGCTCATTATTTTCTTCGATCTTATCCTCCTTTAAATCGTTCTTTAATTTTGGAAGAAACACTTCATTAATATGTTCTTCGGAATCATAATAATCATGACTATCACATGTTAACCCCCCCAATACGACTCTTTGATAATCATTCTCCCATTTATTCACAGGCAACATCAAAAACTTTTCACCAATTCCCCAAGTATCGGGCAAAGTGGTAATGAATGAAGAATCAATCATATACCAACACTCTCTATCATTTTGTTTCTTTTGCGCCAACACTTTATATATGTGTGCCATGCTCTCACCTACTGTGAAACTACCAAACTCCGTATAAATATTTGGCATAGGTACTTTTGCCTTGTTACATGCTTTTTTAATATTGGAAACAATTTCATTGATCATGAATTGATAATCATATTCAAATCCTAATGAATGTTTGATTGGAAATCCACCACCAATATTAATTGAATCTAATTCAGGACATATTTTTTTAAGTTGACAATACAAGTTGATGATCTTGTTTAACTCAGACCAGTAATAGATATCATCCTTGATGCCCTTATTTAAAAAGATATGCAACATTTTTAATTGGAACTTATCTTCATAACCTTCAATTTCGTCCACGTAAAATTCTAAAATATCTTTGGCCCTAATTCCTAAACGAGAAGTATAAAAAGGGAAACTTGGTTCTTCCTCGGAAGCCACTCTAATACCTAGCTTGAAAGGCTGTTTGGTATTGCGTTTGTAAAATTGTAGCTCCTCCACATTATCTAACACTGGGATCACATTTTTAAAACCAGTATTGATTAGTTTTGAGATACGACTCGTATATTGCTTTTGCTTGTAGCCATTGCAAATAATAAATATATCCTTGTTTATTTTGCGACGTTGATACAGTCTGTTAATGATATCAATATCATATGCGAATGAAGTTTCTAAATGAACATTTTGCTTCAATGCTTCTTCCACAATAAAAGAAAAGTGAGAACTTTTAGTACAGTAACAATAAAAATATTCCCCAGTATATTTGTGTTTTTTAAAAGCAGCGGCAAACATTTGCTTCGCTTTTTTTATTTGCATGCCAATTTTTGGCAAGTAAGTTAACTTTAAAGGCGTCCCGTGTTTTTCAATAATCTCTTTTAAATCCACCCCGTTAAATTGTAAATAACCATTATCATCCACTTCAAATCCTTCTTGAGGAAAATGGAATGTTTGATTCACCAAGGAAGTGTAGGTATTGTTCATTTCTTACGCAATTGTTTATGGGTTAAAATTCAGGAAACAAAAATAGTTCTTTGAACGGATATTGCGCCTGATTTTTGAGAGTAAATTACCCCCTACGATTAGGCGAAAAAAATAAGCCCCCTCCGATACTCGGAGGGGGCTTGAAAATCATAAGAGATTACAACTACTTAACTGATTGTACAATCTTTTTGAAAGTCTCTGGCTCATTCATTGCTAAGTCAGCTAATACTTTACGGTTCAAATCAGAACCTTTCTTAGCTAACAAGTTAATGAATTGGCTGTAAGTAAGTCCTTCCTCACGCACTGCAGCATTAATACGCGCAATCCATAAAGTACGGTACTCACGCTTTTTAATTTTACGACTTACAAATGCATAAGTTAAACCTTTCTCTAATACGTTTTTGGCAACGGTATATACGTTTTTACGCTTACCATAGAAACCTTTTGCTTGATCTAAAATCTTTTTTCTTCTTGCTCTAGATGCAACGGCATTTTTTGAACGTGGCATAGTTAATATTTTTTTGAACCCTGTTTATCTAATAAGATGTATTCGGATTCGGTTAATTTAAATGTTTTTACTCACTGGGAATTAATCGGATACTACCCTTTTAATCTTAAAAGACGAAGTACAAAGTCCTTATTGGTAGAAGCTACCAAACCTTTTTTCCTCATCGCTCTTTTACGCTTTGTGGATTTTTTTGTAAGAATGTGTCTTTTGAAGGCTTTTTGGAAGGTGATTTCACCTGTTCCAGTAACTTTAAAACGCTTTTTTGCGCTCGAGTTAGTTTTTACTTTTGGCATTATATAATCTTATAGATTACTCCCTACTGGCGGTCTTGCACGGGCGAGACACTTGTTGAGCCTTGTGGGAAATGGATGGCGAAGGTACATTAGAATGGCGAGATGACAAAAAAAATGAGTCACTCAATTTGCATGAATGACTCATCGTATAAATATATTGATAATCAGCTATTTAACTAGCTTGAAGCCTTCTTTTTACCGCCTGCTTTTGGTTGAAAAATGGCGAACATTCTTTTACCCTCCAACTTTGGCATACTTTCCAAGGTACCTGCCTCCGCTAAACGCTCTGCAAATTTCAACAATAACAATTGCCCTCTGTCCTGAAACATGATAGCACGTCCTTTAAATTGAACATAGGCTTTTACCTTATTGCCATCCTGTAAAAACTTCTCGGCGTGTTTTGCTTTAAAATCAAAATCATGGTCATCCGTTCCTGGCGTAAAACGAATCTCTTTAATCTCAGATTGTTTTGAGTTCGCTTTCATTTCCTTTTCCTTACGCTTTTTCTCGTAAAGAAACTTCTTGTAATCAATAACTTTACATACTGGAGGATCAGCTGTTGGAGAAATCTCCACTAGATCCAAACCTTGATCAGCAGCTATTTTCAGCGCTTCTTGGGTATTATATACACCCACTGTGATATTATCACCAACTAATCTGATTTGGGGAACACGAATACGATCATTAATACGATGTTCTGGTTCTTGTTGTCTTTGAAACCTGGGGTTAAATCTGGGTCCTCTGTTCGGTAATGCCATTAATTATTAAAACGTTGTTTAAGTTAGTAAAGATAGTCATTGTTCTGATATGACCCTTTATTCTTATTTTTTTTAAAAATACACAATTTTTATTCTGCCGGCGCCAATCTTTGCGCAATTTCATCCACCACCTGCGCTAAAAATGCTGATTTGTCCAACATACCCATATCACCCTTTCCTTGTCGACGCACTGATAATTTATTTTCAGCCACCTCTTTTTCTCCGATCACCAACATATAAGGGACTTTCATAATTTCGGTATCTCTGATTTTTTTGCCAATTTTTTCATTGCGATCGTCAATTGCAACACGCACCCCTGCTTTTTTTAATTCCGCCAACACGGTTTCTGCATAGGGCATAAACTTATCACTGATTGGTAAAATTTTAACTTGCAATGGCGCTAACCATACTGGGAATTTGCCAGCATAATGTTCTAATAAAAATCCAATAAATCGCTCATGTGTTCCCAATGGAGCGCGATGTATGATTAATGGTGTTTCAGGCTCATTATCTTTATTGGTGAAATTTAAATTGAAACGCTTGCCTTGTGCGAAATCAACTTGATTGGTTGCCAATGTAAACTCACGTCCAATGATGCTCCATATTTGAACATCAATCTTTGGACCATAAAAAGCACCTTCATCTTGTACTTCCACAAATGGCGTTCCGGTTTCAATTAAAACTGCGCGAACCATGGCTTCCGTTTCCAACCACAACTCAGGTTCATTAATATATTTTTGGCCTAATTTTTTTGGATCATGCAAACTTAATCGCATCACGTATTTTTCAATGCCGAAAATTTTGAAATACTTTAAATACATTTCATTCACCGCTCTGAACTCCTGTGCAAATTGTTCCTTGGTACAATAGATATGCGCATCATTCATATGCAAACAACGAACGCGCATTAATCCAAACAACTCCCCACTTTGCTCGTATCTGTAACAGGTTCCATATTCTGCCAAACGCATTGGCATATCCTTATAGCTTTTAGGTTCTGCATCAAAAATTTTATGGTGATGCGGACAGTTCATTGCTTTTAAATAATACTTAGTGCCATCTAATTCCATCGGCGGGAACATACTGTCTTCATAATAAGGTAAGTGTCCACTTTTAATGTACATACTTTCCTTAGCGATATGCGGTGTAACAACACGCTTATACCCTGCCGCTTCTTCCGTTTCTTTTGCTAAGCCTTCTAATTCTTCAATAATGATGGTACCATTCGGCATCCACAATGGAAGACCTGGTCCAACATCATCATCCATGGTATAAATGCCTAATTCTTTTCCTAATTTTCTGTGGTCTCTCTTTTTTGCTTCTTCTAATAATAATAAATATTCATCCAATTCTTTTTGATTCGGGAAAGTGATCCCATACACCCTGGTCAACATTTTATTTTTTTCATCTCCTTTCCAAAACGCACCTGCAATGTTGGTTATTTTAATTGCTTTAATCGCACCCGTATTTGGGATATGCGGTCCGCGACATAAATCTGTAAATGCACCTTGCGTGTAAAAAGTAATTTTACCGTCTTCTAATCCAGACAATAAATCTAATTTGTATTCATCCTTTTTTTCTGTAAAATAAGCAATTGCTTCAGCTTTAGACATTTCCTTTCTTACATATGCATTGGCTTGCTTTGCTAATTCATTCATCTTTTTTTCAAGCAATACCACATCTTCTTCTCTAATTGTTTTATCGCCTAAATCAATGTCATAATAAAAACCTTTTTCAAGTGCCGGTCCCACCCAAAATTTAGCCCCTGGAAATTGCATCTCCACCGCCTCTGCTAATAAATGCGCAGAAGAATGCCAAAATGTATTTTTACCATCAGCGTCATCCCAGGTCAATAATTTTAAAGCCGCGTCCGTTTCAATTGGTCGCGTAGCATCATAAACCTCGCCATTGACCGACGCTGCTAAAACTTTCTTGGCCAAGCCCTCACTAATCGACTTTGCAATACCTAAAGCAGTTATCCCTTTTTCATAAGGACGAACTGCACCATCTGGAAATTGAATCTGAACCATATTTTTGTTTATAATATAAGATGCCAAAGGTAACAAATGCGGTTCATATTTTATACATAGCTTTGTAATATGAGAAGCTTATTATTTTTAATGCTCGCCCTGGTCCAATTTAGCCCCTTGCATGCGCAAGATTTATCGGGTAAATGGAAAGGCTACTTTATCCCTAATAATGATCCTGAATCGCGCATCTATATTTATGAGGTTGATATTATTGAAAATGAGAACCATGATTTAAATGTGGTTACTTATACCAACTTATCTGGCAATTTTTCAGCGAAAGCCCTTGCTACTGGTTTTCATTCAGTGAATACAAAACTGGTAAGTATTAACGAAACAAAGTTTGAGGATATCAATATTGTGGGCGATATGCAAGCTTGTTTAATGATGAACTTTTTAACCTTTACTAATAATCGTGGCAGGGGTATCTTGCAAGGAACTTATATATCAAACAATGAAAAAGGTTCCCGAGATTGCGGCGGTGGAAAAGTGTATTTAGAAAAAGAAGGACTCATTAAAAAAATAGCAAACTCGGTGGTTAAAACTGTGGCTAAAAATGCGAATACAAAAAATGCGAAAACCCCTATTCCATTAACTTCTGCAAATAAAACAACGACCGCTGTAGTAAGTAAAATTCCAAGTGCAAAAGTTAAATCAAAAGAATCGAGCAGTAGTATTATATCCAAGCCAATTGCAAATAGTGTTGCAAATAATGCTGGAAATACTAATCCTAAAACAAATACTTCAACCCAACTAAAATTGCCAGCACCAACTAGCAATAGCGTACTTGCTGCTGTAAAAAAAGATGGCGTCACCGTTACAACTGCAGCGCCCTTCAATAATACCAACGTATTGGCAAATACGCCTGTCACAAAAGCTGCCGAACCTATTGTTATAAATATATCCACAACTACTAAAGATTTAGAAACAAGTAAGCCAACCAAAGAAGTTAAAACGGAATCAATTACTGGAAATAACAATCCAGGCAATAATAATGACGAAACACTTCCTTGGGTTTTATTAGGTAGAGAGAATAAATTAATAAAAAGGGTAACGACCTCTAGCAAAAAAATAAGCCTTGATTTGTATGATAATGGGACGATCGATAACGACACCATTATTATATATGACAACAACAAAGTAATCGCAAACTTAAAAAGGCTCAGTTATAAAGCAATTCATGTGGAACTTGAATTTACCACTGGGCAACATGATATCATCATTGTGGCCCATAATATGGGATCTATACCTCCAAATACGGCCTTGGTGGTACTTAATGATGCCAATTCTAGGCAGGAATTTTTCATCACCACGACCAACAAAGTGAATGCGAAATTTGAGTTTGTTTACAAACCCAGCGATTAAAATATATTAGTTTTCTTGCAAAATATAATTAGCACTAACTAATTCATTTTCAATGAAATAATATGGGTTATTTGATTTTTTATTAAAAGAAATCCATAACAACCCATCCTCCTCCAAATCGGCCTTTTTACCATTGGTATTAAAAATATAAACAGCTTGTTTATTATACCCAATCTCCCCTAATAAATGTAATAGCTGAATACTTGCCATATTCATCGCCATATTTAACTCCTCTGGATATTGCTCTAGCACTACCCCCTGTAATTCATCCTGAATGTTGACTAGCCCAGTCTTAAACAAATTGATCATTGCTGTATCCTTCGTGACCAATGAATTAGGCAAGGTATCACATCTTAATATTAAAGCTTTTGACCTTGTAAATACATCTGCGGTATCATTTTTGGCCAATCCCTGAAGGATCCCTTCGTAATCTTTGATAATAATGGTACACAGATCATCCAATTGTGGATCATTGTTTGACGCAGAAAAAGTCCACAAATCCTTATGCACACCTTGCTTTTCAGGGCTATTACAGGCCACTAATAAAATGCTTAAAATGAATATATAAAGCTTCCCCATAAAATATTTTCCCAAATTTATACCAATTTACATACTCCAACTAGCTAACTTTGCGGTCTGAATTGAAAAAAGTATGCTAATAGGATTACAAAATGTAACATTTGAGTTTGGAGCAAGGGCAATTGTGAGTGAAGCAACTTGGCATATTCAACCAGGCGAACGCATCGGATTAATTGGTTATAATGGTACCGGTAAGTCAACCCTTTTGAAATTATTGGTGGGTCAGTTAACCCCTTCCAAAGGAACGATTGAAAAAGGAAAGGATACGACCATTGGCTATTTGCATCAGGATTTATTAAGTTTTGATACCAGCGAATCCATCACTGAAGTTGCACTAGGTGCATTTGAAAGAGTGCGTGCGTTAGAAAAAGAAGTTGAAAAATTAGGGGTTGAATTAGAAGCCAATCCTGAGGACAATGATTTATTGATTAAGTATACGGACGCCTTACATGAAATTGATTTGTTAGACGGTTATAACATTAATCATAAAGCGGAGGAAGTTTTACATGGACTAGGTTTTACAACCAAGGATTTATCTCGACCTTATTTGGAATTTAGTGGCGGTTGGAGGATGCGTGTTTTATTAGCAAAAATGATTTTACAAGCACCAGATGTATTATTACTGGATGAGCCTACGAATCACTTGGATTTACCAAGTATTGAATGGCTTGAAAAATATTTGATTCATTACAAAGGCAGTGTTGTGATTGTAAGTCACGATAAATATTTCTTGAATAAAATGGTGAACAAAATTGTGGAGGTTTACCAACAACAATTAAATTTTTATACCGGCGATTACGAGTACTATGAAGTTGAAAAATTACAAAGAGTAGAAATACAACAACGTGCATTTGAAAATCAACAAGATTATATTCGTCAGCAAGAAAAGTTCATTGAGCGATTTAAAGCAAAAGCATCTAAGGCTGCTGCAGCACAGAGTATACAAAAGCGTTTAGATAGATTAGATGTGATTGAAGATGTTCAAATTGAACGCCCTAATATTCGAATCAACTTTGCTGTAGAAAAAACCCCTGGGAAAGTTTTGGTTGATTTAAAAGGCATTAGCAAGTCCTACCCTAAACAAGTTATCTTAGAAAATGCGTTTGCGGAAATTGAACGTGGTGATAAAATTGCTTTGATTGGCGCCAATGGTAAAGGTAAATCAACCCTTCTCAGAATTGTAGCAGGTATGGAAGGCTATGAAGGGGAAAGAGTTTGGGGGCATAATGTGGACGAAAGCTTTTATGCACAGCACCAATTGGAATCTTTAAATTTAAGCAATACCATTTTACAAGAAGTACAAGAATGTGGTACTAAAAAAACCGATTTAGAATTACGTGCATTATTGGGTTGTTTCCTTTTTGGTGGCGATGAAATTGATAAAAAAATTAAAGTATTAAGTGGTGGTGAGAAAGCCAGAGTCGCACTCACAAAAACAATTATAAGTAAGGCCAACTTTTTAATGTTGGATGAGCCTACGAATCACTTGGACATGGTTACCGTTGAGTTATTAGCGGAGGCTTTAAATAAATATGATGGCAGCATTATTTTAGTAAGTCACGATCGTTTCTTTATTTCTAAAACAGCGAATAAGATTTGGGAAATTGAAGATGAAAAAATTATAGAATTTAAAGGAGGTTACCAAGAATGGCTTGAATGGAAGGAAAGAATGGCGAAAGCAAAAGTAGCGACTTCAGAGCCTGTAAAAAATACAAACACCAAGGAAAACAAAAAGCAATCCAAACCTGAACCAGTCCTTAAAGCGGCTGAACCCAATGTAGCTATTGATAAGGATTTGCAAAAACAAATACAAAAATTACAACGGGCCATTGCGCAATTGGAGCATAATATTGAAACTTTGCAAAAGGAAAAATTAGACATAGAATCGCAAATGGCCGATCCAACGATTTATTCTGATACCCAAAAGTTTCATGTAGTAGAAAAAAGTTATCAGGATAAAAATGCATTGATTAGATCTATGAATAAGGAATATGAAATTGCTTTTAATGATTTACTAGTTTTAGAAAGCAAATAAGTATCTAACGGTTTTCGATAAATTAGTACATGGGATTTGTCCCATTGATCATCTCCATTAAAAATGGATTAAATTATGTGTAAAAACTAACGATTCTTCGCGTTTTATAGAAAAATACCCACATTTGGTTATTTAATACCTATAATTACCCCTAATTGATTAAATTTGTAGCTCCATTTGGTTAA
>CAJBLA010000048.1 GCA_903953815.1 uncultured Bacteroidota bacterium
TATCGAAGGGAACGAAATCGTTCCCTTCTTCTTTTTTAATTATGGAACCAAGTGTATTAATCGATAAGGTAAAAGCAGTCATTGACCCTTTGTTAGCAGAGGATCAAAGCTATTTTTGTGTTCAAATTAAAGTAAAGCCGAGTAATAATATTAAAGTGTTTTTGGACGGAGATAATGGCTTACCGATTGAAAGATGTACTTTTTTTAACCGAAAATTGTACAAAGCCATCGAGGAAGAAGCATGGTTTCCGGAAGGTGATTTTTCGTTAGAAGTTTCTTCACCTGGGGTGGATGAGCCATTATTACTACAACGACAATATCAAAAAAATAAAGGTCGTAAAGTATTGGTTACTACAAATGATGGCGTTGAAAAGGAAGGGCAGTTATTAGAAGTTGGGGAACAGGAAATTACTTTGGAGTGGACGGAGGGAAAAGGAAAAAAAGCATTGCAACAGCAAATGCAAATACCATATGAAAATATTAAATCAACAATAGTTCAAGTTCAATTTTAACAAATCATCAAGCTACATGCTTGAAAAAAAATTATGTTATGGCAAGTATAAATTTGATCGAAGCTTTTCAGGAATTTAAAGATGCTGAAAATATAGATCGCCCAACGATGATGAAAGTGGTTGAAGATGTTTTTAAAACTTTGATCAGAAAAAAGTATGGTAGTGACGAAAATTTTGATGTAATCGTGAATGCCGAAAAAGGAGATTTGGAAATTATTCGTCGTCGTCAAATTAGACCCGATGATGATGTAGACAATCCTTTAGAGGAAGTGCCTTATTCTTACGCAATCAAGATAGAGCCTGACTTTGAGATAGGTGAGGACTTATATGAGGAAGTAGATATTCTAGATTTTGGTCGTAGAGCAATTTTGGCTGCGAAACAAACTTTAGCTTCTCGTATTAATGATTTGAAGAAGAATGTATTAGTAAAAAAATATTCAGATCGTATTGGTGAAATTATCAATGCAGAGATTTATCAGGTTTGGAAAAAAGAAGTTTTGTTACTAGATGAAGAAGGTAATGAATTGATTCTTCCAAAAACAGAACAAATTCCACAGGACTTTTTTAAGAAAGGCGAAAATATTCGTGCCGTAGTTGCAAGAGTGGATATGAAAAATAATTCACCTGTGATTATCTTATCAAGAACAAATCCATTGTTCCTTGCTAAATTATTAGAAATCGAAGTGCCGGAAATTTTTGATGGTTTAATTACCATTAAAAAAATAGTACGTGAACCAGGGGAGCGTGCAAAAGTTGCCGTTGAATCATTTGATGATAGAATTGATCCAGTAGGTGCTTGTGTGGGTATGAAAGGAAGTCGTATTCATGGAATTGTTAGAGAGTTGAAAAATGAAAATATTGATGTCATTAATTTTACAACCAATACACAATTATTAATTCAACGTTCTTTAACGCCTGCCAAAATCAGCTACATGAATATTGACAACGATACAAAACGTGTCGAAGTTTATTTACCTGCGGATCAGGTTTCATTAGCTATTGGTCGTCGTGGGGTAAATATCAAATTGGCCGCTGAATTAACGGGCTATGAATTAGATGTTTATCGTGAGGACGAGGAGATTGTTGATGAATTTGATATTGATTTAGATGAATTTAGCGATGAAATCGAAACCTGGATTATTGATGAATTTAAGCGTGTGGGTTGTGATACAGCGCGTAGCGTTATTAAATTAAGTGCGGACGAGCTAGAAAGAAGAACAGATTTGGAAAAAGAGACCATCGCGGATGTTCGTCGAATTTTACAAGAAGAGTTTGATAAAGGTGAATAACCTTGATTTTTGAAAGTATATTTGTATTAGGTTACTCGTTCCTAAAAAAAAGGGGCAAAAAACAACAGAATGTCAGAATTGAAATTACCAAGATTGTTAGCAGCTGCTAAGGAATTTAACATCGGTCAAGATACCTTGATTGAATTCCTTTCAAAAAAAGGTTTCCCAAAGGATGACCTGAAGCCAGCGGCTAAATTAACTGAGGAGCAGTATTATGCTTTGCAAGCTGAATTCCAGGGCGACAAGGTTGCTAGGGATAAAGCAGATCATGTCGAATTGCCTAAAAATGCAATCACTGATAAAGCAAAAAAACCCGAAGAAGTGGTTGCTAAAAAAGCAGTGGTAACAGAAGTTCCTCCAGCTCCAAAAGTCGAAGAAGCCGTTGCTGAAAAAGCAGAAAAACCTAAAGCAGCAAAAGCGAAGAAGGAAGTAACTGAAGTTGCAACTGAAGATGCGACTACTACAAATATAAAAGCGCCAGAAGTTGAAGCACCTAAGGTGATCAATAAAATAGATTTGTCTCAAATTGATTCTTCTACAAGACCAAAAAAATCTGCAAAAAAAGCGGAGGAACCAAAAGCCCCAGAAGAAAAGGCAGTAGCTCCTACAAAAGCGCCTGCAAAAAAAGAGGCAGCTGCTCCAAAAAAAGAGGCACCAGTGGATCATTCCATTGCACCTGAAAACGTGCATGGAAAAATTGAAAATATTAGAGCTGATAAATTAGAAGGTCCAAAAGTGATGGGTAAAATTGATTTACCTGTTAATAGTGATACAAGACCTAAGCCAATGAGTCAGGAGGAAAAGCGTGTTCGTAAACGTATTCCTACACCAACGGGTCGTCCGCAACAAGGTGGTGGACAACAAGGCGTTGGCCAACAAGGCGGCAATCGTCCAGGCGGCGGCTATCAAGGACAAGGTGGAAACCGTCCAGGTGGTGGCTATCAAGGACAAGGCGGTAACAGACCAGGTGGCGGCGCAAGACCAGGTGGTGGTGCTCGTCCAGGTGGTAATCGTAATGCACCTCAAACTGCAGAGCAAAAAGAAATCGGTCAAAAAGCAATTCAAGATAAGATCAAGGAAACACAAGCTAAATTATCAGGCCAAGGTGGTCGCGGTAAAAGTTTGAAATCTAAATATCGTCGTGCGAAGAGAGAAGAAGCTGCAGAAAATGAACAAAACGAAGTAAGCGATAACAAACTACAAGTAACGGAATTTGTTACGGTAAGTGAGTTGTCAAGTTTGATGGATGTAAGCTTTGCAGATATCATTAGCAAGTGTATGAACTTGGGTATCATGGTTTCCATTAACCAACGTTTAGATGCGGAGGTTATTGAACTTGTCGCAAGTGAATTTGGATTTGAAGTTGAATTTGTTGGATTAGAAGATGTGGAAGAATTAGATGAGGAAGAAGAAGCAGAAGATCTAGCGAATTTGGTGGAGCGTCCGCCAATTGTTACCATCATGGGACACGTCGATCATGGTAAAACATCTTTACTGGATTATATACGTAATGCAAATGTAGTTGCGGGTGAAGCAGGAGGTATTACACAACATATTGGTGCATATGAAGTAACCTTACCGAATGGCAAGGCAATTACTTTCTTGGATACGCCAGGTCACGAAGCCTTTACAGCAATGCGTGCGCGTGGTGCGAAAGTAACTGATATTGCAATTATTGTTGTTGCTGCGGATGACGCAGTGATGCCTCAAACCAAGGAAGCCATTAGTCACTCACAAGCGGCTAGTGTTCCAATGATTTTTGCGGTAAATAAAATTGATAAAGATGGCGCGAATCCGCAAAAGATTTATGAGCAATTATCACAAATGAATATTTTAGTGGAAGCTTGGGGTGGTAAATTCCAAAACCAAGAATTATCTGCGAAACAAGGTTTAAATGTAGATACTTTATTAGAAAAAATTATTTTAGAATCTGATTTATTAGACCTAAAAGCAAATCCAAATAAGGAAGCAACTGGAACAATCATTGAAGCGTCTTTAGATAAAGGACGTGGTTATGTGGCTACCATATTAGTTCAAAATGGAACTTTGAAACAAGGTGATTTAATTTTATCAGGACAATATTACGGTCGTGTTAAAGCCATGTTCAATGAGCGTAACCAACGTATCGAAACTGCACCGCCTTCAACACCGGTGGTGATATTAGGTTTGAATGGTGCGCCTCAGGCAGGTGAGAAGTTTAAAGTATTCGATGACGAGTCTGAAGCAAAAGAATTAGCAACTAAGCGTTCTCAATTATTAAGAGAGCAAGGTTTAAGAACTAGAAAACATATTACATTGGATGAAATTGGTCGTCGTTTGGCTTTAGGAAATTTCAAGGAATTGAATATTATTATTAAAGGTGACGTGGATGGATCCGTGGAAGCCTTGAGTGATTCCTTACAAAAATTATCTACTACTGAAATTGCCATTCGTGTGGTATTAAAAGGGGTAGGTCAAATTTCTGAGTCAGATGTATTATTGTCTGCAGCATCTGATGCAATTATTATTGGATTTAATGTACGTCCTAGTATGCAAGCCAATAAGTTGGCAGAAGCAGAGGGCGTAGAGATTAAATTATACTCTATTATCTACAACGCTATTGATGAAATTAAGAGTGCCATGGAAGGTATGTTGGAGCCAAAAATTCAAGAAAAAATTGTTGCCAATGTGGAGGTACGTGAAGTGTACAAGTTTGATAAAGCGACCGTGGCAGGATGTTTTGTATTAGACGGAAAATTAAGCAGAAATAGTAAAATAAGAATCATTCGTGATGGTATTGTTGAATATCCTAAAGGAGAAGGACAAGCTGCTGAACTAGGAAGCTTAAAGCGTTTCAAAGATGATGTGAAAGATGTTGTTTCTAACATGGAATGCGGATTGACCATCAAAAACTTTATCGACTTAAAAGTTGGCGATATTGTAGAAGCGTTTGAGGAAGAAGAAGTGAAGCGTACTTTATAAAAAAATTAAGATTTGATTTTTGGGAAAACCGACCATGAATCAGACCTTTACACATTAATATTATGTAGATGAAAATAGTCAGTATTGTTTTTTGTTTCTTTTTTTTATCCATGTCGGTTGATGTTAATGCGCAAGTAAAAAAAGTATTAGCTGATAAAATTATTGGGACTGTCGGCGATAAATTTATTTTAAAATCGGATATCGAGAATACAATGCTCGATATGAAAAGGCAAGCACAGGGCGAGGAAAATATAATTTTACCAAATGCTTGTCAAATAGTTGAGCAGCAATTAATTCGGAAAGCCTTGGTATTACAAGCTGAAAAGGATTCACTTATAGTAACAGAAGAGGAAGTAGAAAATGCCATTGATATGCGCATTAGACAATTCTTACAACAATTTGGTTCAAAGGAAGTGTTAGAGGAAGTAGCAGGTAGAAGCATTATTCAGTTAAAAGAGGACTTTAGAATTCAAATTAAGGAGCAGAAGTTGTCTGAAAACATGCAAGAAAAAATTGTTGAAAAAATTAAAATAACCCCATTTGAAGTAAGGGCCTTTTATAATAAAATTCCAGTGGATAGCCTACCCTTATATGAGAGTGAGGTGAGTATTGCAGAAATTATAATGCACCCTAAAGCAAATCGCGATATTGAAGAATATGTGATCAAGCAGTTATCCGATTACAGGCGTCAAATTGAAACTGGCATTAACAAGTTTGACCAATTAGTTAAATTATATTCCGAGGATCCAAGTTCTAAAGAAAACTTAGGGCAATTTAACATCAACAGAAATGAAAAAACTTGGGATCCTGCATTTATGGCAGGTTCATTCCGTTTAAAAGAAGGCCAAATTTCAGCACCCATTAAATCAAAATTTGGATATCATATTATCCAACTTATTTCACGTTCAGGAGATGATGCTGTTGTTAAACATATTCTTAGAATTCCACCTATTACCAAGGATGAAATTAACATTACCAAATACTTATTGGATAGTGTGAAAAAGGAAATCCTTGCAAATAAAATGAGTTTCGGTGAAGCAGTTAACAAGTACAGTGACGATGACGGAAGTAAATTTAGCGGTGGTGCAGTCACAGGTGGTGATGGATCTTCCTACGTAAATATTGATCAATTAGATAAGGACATGGTGGTCATGCTAAAATCATTAAAGCCAGGAGATATATCTGATCCACAAGTATATCAGGATGATCGTGGAAGACAAACCGTGCGATTGATTTATTTTAGAGAAAGAACATCGCCACATAAAGAAAACCTAAGAGAAGATTATAACCGTGTATCCCAGCGTGCGTTAGAGCAGAAAAAAGTAAAACAAATGGAAAGCTGGTTTAAAGAGCACATACCCAATTATTACATTTATGTAGATGCTGAATACCAAGGATGTCCTGAACTAAAAGATTGGGCAAAAGTGGCGGATGCAATTATAACAGAAAAAGTGTATTAATATTTATACATCATGAGTGATGAGATCAAACACGAATGTGGCCTTGCTTACATTCGTTTAAGAAAGCCCTTTTCTTATTATCTTCAAAAAAGA
>CAJBLA010000049.1 GCA_903953815.1 uncultured Bacteroidota bacterium
ATTGATTTAGATGCTTTTTGGGAAAGCGGAGAAACAATTTATGTTAATAATTTAAAAAAATTAATTCCTAATCATTTAGAGGTACTTAATAATTTAAAAAACTATACTTATAAACATATAAATTATGGGATTGATCATAATGAAATAATACAGTTAATTGATAGGTATCCTGATTCTACATTTAATATCTATAATTATGATGCTCATCATGATTTATACGCATTAAATAATAATGTTTGGCTTAATCCACTAAATATAAGAGGTAAAAAAGTTGACATAGGAAATATCTTTTTTCAATTAATTAGAGAAGAAAAGATTATTAAATACAGCTGGATAGTAAATACTAAATTTATTAATCCTTTAACTGATGATGTAAAGCAAAATATTGGAAAAGGGTATTTAAAAAAAATAAATATTATCACAGCTGAAGATTTTAATATTAAAGTCGATTTTGATCATCTGTTTATTTCAATTTCACCTGAGTGGATCCCAAAAGATAATTTAGATTGGATTATTTCTATGATTAATAACTTTAAGAAGCTTTCCGATATTGATATTACAATTTTAAAACAAAAAGTATTACACAGATGGAATCTTGGTGATGATAATATTTTAATTAATGCTGATAGATTTTATTTTGATTATGAATATGTCAAATAATATTTTAAATATTTCAAAAATATCAATAGGGCTGTATCAAGGTGCAGACAATGATGAAGTTGATCAATATCTTTATGATGTTATTGATCATGCAATAAAAATGGGTATAAATAATTTTGATGTCGCACCAAATTATCGCAATACTAGATCGGAAGTCATTGTAGGGAAAACTTTAAATAATATTAACTCCCAAAATATATTTATATCAACAAAAGGAGGATTTGCTCCATTCGATTTTTCAGATGCAACAATTAATGAATCAGATTATATACACACAAAATATATAAATACATCATTAGCAAATAAGGATACTTTTGATTTTTATCATTTCCAATCCTTTGACCCAAGATATTTAGAACACGAATTTAATATGAGTTTACAAAGACTAAATGTTGATAAAATAGATCTTTATTATCTACACAATCCAGAATACTTACTAGCTCGAGTTGATAAATCTACCTTTTTAAGACAAATGAACTCAGTTTACATTTGGTTAAAGCAAAAAATTGAAAATAAACAAATTTTAAATTTTGGCATTTCAACCTGGGATGGATTTTTTTACGAAGATGCAAATAAACGGTTACAAATTATTGATTTTGTTGATTTAGCAGTCAAGCATAATATTATGATTAATTTTAAAGCTATTCAGTTTCCATTTAACATTCTGAAAACTGATGCTTTTTCGAAATCGACACAATTTATTGACAATAGTTTTATTAGTTTAGTACGTGCAGCTATTAAGTATAATATTTCATGTATTACTAGCGCACCTTTTGGTCAAGGACAAATTAAGAATATTAATTTCCCTAGCATAATTAATGAAAACTTTTACGGCACTAATAATTTTCAGAAAGCCTTATCATTTTGTTTATCCGCGCCCTATATTCAATCTGTAATTTTTGGCACATTAAATTTAACACATTTAAATCAAGCTATTGAAGTACTAAATTACAATGCCCATTCGCTTGATTCATTTTATAAAGTTTTTAAAAGTTAGTTATGCAAAATAAAATTTTCGAAACAGTAGAATTTATAGAAGATATCAATAAAATAAATATAAATCAAAGATTAATAAAATATAGTTTATTTATGAAATTTATCATAAATAATTCTAATGATGTAAGTATTGTTGAATTCGCTAAATTACAATATCAACAAAGCAAAGAAATACCAACTGGCGCATTAACTGCTATTTTTTCCGATCCATCTTTTGGTTTTTGGTTATATATTTCTAAGTGCATTGAAAATCGATTAATTAATAATGAAAATATTCCTAAATCAGATTTACCGCATTTGTTTTTTTTAAATGATAATGATAATTTTATTTATTATCACTTACTTGATTTAAATAGATGGATTCTTGGAGCCTGTATGTTATCTCAAATTGATTTTAATTCTACGTGTTTGATTAGAGAAAATAAAATATATATTCCAATTTTAGGTTTAATTTTTAATAATTTAAATGTAAATCAATCTGAAAAAGTAATATTAGATTTTTCAACTAACACTTTTAAAGTTGGTAATATCTTATATGATAACATAAAAAAGTATATTAATCTAGCAAATTTTGGAGGTATAAATACTAATTTGGAGAATGATAATATTTATATAATACCTTCACTTTTGCTATCAGGCGGTAAAGTACTACTTGATAATGAAGACCCTTTTATTACGAGTGGTTGGTCTTTATTATATAAAAATCCAGATGGAACAAATTACAATTTAACAACTAGAGAAGCGGTTTTGTCAAATTATATATTATTTTCAAATGCCTGTAAGATTATATCAAATGTATGGCCAGAAATGGAATTTAATATTGCTAATACATTAAGAAATATCCATATTATTGAATCGCCATATGATGATAAGCATGTATCGTGTACTGCAGCAAATTATTTTGGCTCAATCCTTTTATCTTTTGGTAACGAATATCTATTAGCTGAAGCAATTGTACATGAGTATTCACATAATGTTTTAAATATGGTAATTGCCAATGGTGAAATGTTTAATGGTAATGTTCCTGAGGAGGAAGTTTACTATTCGCCTTGGAGAAACGATCCAAGACATATTTCTGGTTTACTACATGCCGTATTTGTTTTCAATAACGTTTGTAAATTATTTGATAAAATAATTTCTAATTCAAAAAACGACTTTGTATACGAAAGACAAATTACAATTATTGTAAAGTTGATAATGGGAATTAAAGTACTTAAAGAATTTGATTTTCAAACTAAATTTGCCAAGAATTTTATCCAAGATTTAGAGAAAGATATCATTGGGTTTAAATTAAAATACACTACGGATGAAATTGAATATCACTATTCAATTCAATTAAAACACTTAAAACAATGGATGACTAATAATGATAAATTAAATTTTAATGACAATTTATTATTAAATCATTTAATTTAATGTTTTATAAATATATTTTGCACATTAAATTTGGCAATTTTGTTATCTTTTGCAAATAAAGCATATTCTAATATTAATTTATTATATATCATTTTATTATTTTTATTTATACAATTGGCCAATGTTTGACTAAAAAAAATATTTGATGCGTCAATATCTATTTTTTTTACATTTGCTATGTTATATCTTTTTGCTTCTTGTAAATCTGAAATAAACATTCCTGTAAATATACCTTTTAAGGCATTATTTTTTACAAATCTATCAGCATAACACCATAAATATATATTTTGATTACTTCTTTCTAACACATTCTTAAATTTATAATCTATGATATATTCTCCTTTATATTTAAACATATTTATATTAGATAAACCTCTACTGGTCCCATGCCCAATAAAAATTGTCCTAAAATGAGATTGAATTAATTTGTATAAATCGATTTTAGAAATTTGACCGTTAATTACTGTGTAATTATTTTCACTTGAATATATATATTTAAGTACATCTGTACTTTCGTCTTTTGGATGTATTATTAAAGTATTCATGATTTACTATATGATATAATTATTTGTTTGTAAATATCCATTTGCCAATAAAAAATATCTTTTAATAATTGATTGTGTTTATATTTTATATCTATCTTACTATAAACTGCTGGACAACCTAAAATTGTAGAATCATAATGATTATTAATTTGTTTTGCTTTTATATATTCAATACTTTCTTCTTTCAAATGAATAGGACATAAATTTTTATAATCATTAAAATCAGTATCTGAAAATATAAAATTATTGGTATTATTTATTGCTTCATGCCTTAATGTTTTATATAAGGAACCTATAAATTCATCAATTTCTATAATATTCATTAATTCTTTTTCATATTTTATCCCTCTAAAGTAAATTTTAAATAAAGGAGCAAATTCTTGTTCAAGATTACCAGTCCAACTTTCTTTTTCATTTTCAAATAGGTAATATGATTCTAATTTAACATATAGCTCTTTCAATAAATATAATTTATTTGATGATTTTCTACTTTCTAAAAATAATGATTCATAATCTTTTATTTCTTTATTCACTAAATCCAACCAAAATCCATTTGCGATGGATAGTAATATATCAATTTTATTTTCATGCTCCTCATCAAAATATTTTATACCATATTTACTTGCTAGTTTAATTGCTTCATCATATTTTGCTAACATATCAATACTTATATTAATTAATTCGTTTTCTTCTTTAAAGTATAATAACTGATCGTTTGTAATATTTATATTTTTTAAAAAATGTTCCCAAAAATCTTCAATAATTTTAATTTTACATTGTTGTATTATAATCTTTGTTTCTAAAGAAATAGTTTTATCAAATTTTTGATTAGGTTCATAATTTGAAATCTCAGTTAATTTCAATAAAATCCATTCATCATTTAATAATTTATTTTGAATATTTGATATAATTTTAGAACTATCCTTGCTTATTTTAATATTATCATTCATTTTTTAATTTTTTATTAATGCTGTTATATTATATTAAAATTTTGTAAATTCATACCATGAATATAAATAAATATAATAATATAGCTGCAATTTATCACGATTTTACAGACGATTTTTGGGGCACTAAAAACCATTTTCTAGATAAAGTTTACAAATCAACTGATATAAAAAAAAGTACGCTAGATCTTGGTTGTGGTACTGGGATCTTATTAGATTATTACGATAAATACATTAATAATTATGTTGGTGTTGATCATTCAATGGAAATGCTTAGTATAGCAACAGATAAACATCCAAACAGCAATTTTATTAATGATAATATTAGTACTTACATTAATAATAATCTTAAATATGATGTAATAACTTCATTATTTGATACAATTAATCATTTATTAGATAAAAAACAATGGGAATTAATTTTCAAAAATGCATCTTCAATGTTACATGATAACGGAATTTTTGTTTTTGATATCTGTACTAAAAAAGATTTAGAAGAAAATTGGCCAAACTATTTAAATATAATTGATAATCATGATTCCTTAATTATAAGCAAAGGGGAATATATAGTTGAAACTAAGATATCTAGAATTTGTCATACTTATTTTAAAAAAATAAATAATGAAAATATATATGTTCGTAAAGATGACAATATAGATCACATCTCTTTTGATATTAATGAAATTTTAGTAATGCTAAATAAGGTTGGTTTTATTAATATTGAAATTCTTGATTTAGATACAAACCAAACAATTACCGACAATACAAATGTTGCTGTTTTTCTTTGTAAAAAATTATAGATTATTTGAACTTACATAATTATAATTTTTGTTTTCTAATACTTAATCTTCTTTCATTTTTTTATATAATCATATAATTCCTGTTCATCTAATTTTTTGAGGACCTAATTTTCGATTCTCTACCAAATATATTTACAATAACTCATTATTTTAATAAATAATATAATATTATTCTCGCATTTTATTTTGGAATTAATTTGGAATCAAATTCTTTATATATTAATATTTATTTTATATATTTTTTTCTTTTAAATATATGTCTTAAATTTATTATATAATTAATCTATAAACTTAAAAAATAATCTTATGGAAATTACCATCTATTTCTCACACAGTTTTGTGAACGAATCGTCACCAATTTATAAAATAATTGGAAATGGTGAATTGGCTTTTGTTGACGAAAGTACAACTACTTCGGCTTTAGACATGATTAAAGATGGATGGAGATTGTCTAATGCAATTAAAACATCTCAATCAGCGCAACTTGAAAGTTTTAATTTTTTATTAATATTTGAAAAATAGATTATGAATAATAATATAATATACGGTTTAATATTATTTGCAGTTATCTATTTCATTTCAAAAAAGAAAAAAAAGTTAACCCCCGAGGAAATTGCAGCGATAGAAGCTGAAAAAATTAAACAAGAAGAAGATAGAAAGAAATCCGAAGCAATAAAAGAAGAAGAAAGAAAGAAAATTGATGCAATAAAAGAAGAGGAAAGAAAAGAAAGATTACGAATTAGAGCTGAAGAAGACGCAAAGCTTCTTAATGATATGCATAATTCAACTCATAGAGTCTATTTCTCTTATTCTTTAGTTAACGAAGATTCTCCAATTTATTTAGTTCATCCAAATACAAATAGTATAATCGATTTAAGTGAAACTACCTTAAAGAAATTATATGCTGATGGATGGAGATTACAAGATATTGATAAAACCGGTAAAAGTGCACAACTAGAAGACTTCAATTTTATTATTAGGCTGTCTAAAAATTAATTTAAATGACAAATAACATATTGAAGAGTACTATACAAGCGACTTTAAATAGTATAATTACTATCATAGAAAAGGATGCTTCTGAATTCAATATGGAGATTTGGAAAAAGTGTAAGTCAAGGTTTTCTGGTGCTAAAATAGCAGCCGACCTTGGTATATCAGTAGCAATGTTAGCAGAATTCGAGGAAACACTAAAGCAATATTACACTAGCCAGGATAATATAGATAAAGAAAGGTTAGGCTGTTTGAGAATTTCCTTATGGCTTGAAACGATTTCCAAGAATCTAAATCTTCCATTTGCTTTTGATTTAGCATTAACAACAGAAGAAACTGCTATAAAGCAAGTAAGGGCTTTAGAGCTAATTATAAGGGATGTTATAACTGAGCAGCTTGGTGGTACAGATAATGTAATAGTGAAGCTACAAGACCTCTTTAAGCAAGATGTTATTGATAAATGGATAAAAAGTGCTGATAATTCAGGTATTTTAAGTGGTACAACATTTAGCGAGTTATCAAATATCCTATTAGATAAGAATATTTTTCAGGGCATAGAGGAAATATTTAAATCTTCAAATCTAGAGTTGACAAAATCGACAAGAGATTCTTTACGTTATATATTAGAGGATATTAGAATAATAAGAAACTCAATTGCGCATAATAAGAAAGTAAGTAATATACAAATAGAAGCATTAAATGAGTATTACAAATCTATTTCTACAATTATAAAGAATGCACAAAAGACAAAAGTAGACCCAGACACTTATTTAGATTTGACCAAGTTAAATATGGAAGATTTTATTTCAACGATCAAGCAGGATAATCAAATCATTTCTGGTAACATAGAAGTTATTAAGGAGACCTTGGTTGATATTAAGTCTGATACTTCATCTATAAAGAAGAGAAATACATATATAATTGTTGGAGGGCTAGTATTAATTTTACTCACATCTCTTATTTTATATTTTCAGCAACAACAAGCAGGTAATACAAGTGAAATAGGAAAGGATTTGAAAGACGTTAAAGAAATTGTAAGTGGCGATGCTGAATTAAAAAATATGTCTAGTACTGACGACTTAACAGCCACTAAAGATTTAAATGCTAGAACAAAGGATGTAAACGCAAAAAGAGTTGCTATAATATATTTTGAAAACTCAAGTGATGACGCTTCATTGAATAAATTAAAAAAGGGACTTGCTGATATGATGATAACAGATCTGTCCAACATAAATATGTTAAATATAGTTGAACGTGATAGGTTGGAAGCTATTTTAAAAGAACAAAAACTTAGTAAATCTTCACAAGTAGATCCAGCTACTGCTGCTAAAGTAGGTAAACTATTAGGTGCCCAGATAATTTTGACTGGAGGGTATTTTGAAATGATGGGAAGTCTTAGAATTGATGCAAGATTTATCGATGTAGAGACTGGTAAAATTTTAAAATCTGACGGAGTTGATGGAGCATCTTCAACTTTTTTCAAAATACAAAAACAATTGAGTTGGAAAATCATAAAAAATCTTGATACAAAAATATCTGACAAAGAAAAGGCAGATTTAGTAAAACTTGAAAATTCAAAGAATATAAGCCTAGAGGATACAAAAATATATTCTGAAGCACTTGATTTATATGATAATGGAAAATTAGAACAAGCCAAGACGATATTTGATAAGTTAATTACAAAGTATCCGGATTTTCAAGCTGCAAAAAATATTAGATCAAAAATTAAATAATTTTTATGTTATTTGGAAATTTAAGGGAATTTGCTGAAGCACTAATTAAAGGGGACAAATATAAAGTACAAGCTGGACCTTTGAGAGATACGGCAGAGGCAATTATCAAGGGGGATAAATATAAAGCCCCTTCTGGGCCACTTCGAGATTTTGCTGATGCAATCATACACAGAGATAAGTATAAAGTAAGTAACCCAGAGCTACGCTCATTGGTTGATGCAATTATCACAGGGGATAAATACAAAGCAACCACAACTTATAGATCATTGGCAGATGCTATTATTAGCAGTGATAAATATAAAGTCAGATAAAACTTGCCAAAAAAATGAAAATAGTGTCATTATTTTGTTTAATCGTTTTATTTACAACTGAAAGCTATTCTCAGTTTTTTAAATTTGCCATTATTAATTTTGATAATCTATCAGGCAATGTTAAATTTGATGGCTTAGGTAAAGCAAGGAGTAATATGTTGATTTCAGCCCTTACTAATAATAAAATATATTGGGATAATTTTTAATTAATAAATAAAAACTGTTGTTATGTCTTACAAGCTAGCGTTGGATTTTTTAAAAAATCAAGGAAAATCAGATAACATTATAAATCTTGATTTACTTGAAGAATTATTATTGAAAGATAAATTTGGGAAATACCAATCCGTAAAACAAAAAGTACAACATAAATCCAAGGCTCATATCAGAAAATTCAAATTATTATATCAAGAGTTATTAAATGGTCAAATTTCTGATTTAGATATTGAGGTTTATTGTCAAAATTTTGAACCAGAACAGAACATAAAATATTTCAGAGATTATTTTCATAATACTAAAGAAACTGAAAATTATAGTTCTAAAGGTTCATCTATTGAGTTAAAGGCATATGGAGATAGTAGTAAAATTAATCGAGAAGTAATTTCATTCACGGGTAATTTTAGAGATAATTTATTATATTCTTTTACAGATAAGACATCTGAGACATTAGATTTTGTATCTAATGATTTTTCAGAAATTGATTATTATAATAATGATTTTGGACTAGTGAAGCTATTGGTTCATAATCACATTCTTGATGTATTATCGGATAACACTTTATTCAAAATTGCACTTGATAATCCTGATACATTTATATATCTGTATGATGCAGGTATTAAAGACAAGTTTTTTAAAGGAAATCTAGAAACATTAGCAAAAAAGCATATTAAAATATTCAATTATTTAATTGAAAATAATTTATCTAATCTTATTTCAAATGAAACCATTAAAATAATTGTTGAAGAAAAGATGACAAAAATTAAAAATGAGGTTTTAAAATTAAAAAAGCTTACTACGGAACTTGCTTTTTTATATGACAAAGAAGGTTTCTTTTATTTCAAAAATTATGATATTGGAAGTACCTATACTCAAGGATTAAAGACGCATAATTTCAAAGATGATTATTCATCTTATTACAAACTTAATGAGATTATTAACAAAATTAAAACTACCATATCATACAATTCCTTTTATAGTGACAGTAATAATTTAGTTGGATGGGAAAAATCTAATATTGAAAAATTAACTAAAGTCTATTTATCTTCAATAGAACAAGAAATATCAAGTGAATTAAACAATATTTTAGAAATATCGAAACAAAGAATTGAACAAACTACTAATGAGAATAATAAAAAATCAAGAACTGGATGTTTAACAGTAATCGTGATTGTCTTAGCGCTGGCTTTACTATTTAAATATCTTACTAGCTAAATATTATATTTACA
>CAJBLA010000050.1 GCA_903953815.1 uncultured Bacteroidota bacterium
GAAACAAGGGATGCCTATAAGGGTGTTGGTTACGATACTTTTGACGAGGATGCGATGTGGGCTTTTGAACCTTCCGTTGCTTTAAAAGTATTTCTTGAAATGATTAAAAATGAATCTAATATTCATATTGTTTATAATCAAAGATTAAATCGAAAATCAGGTATAAAAAAGGAAAAGCAAGTTATAAAATCTATACAGATGGAAACGGGGCAAATATACCAGGGTAAAATGTTTATGGATTGCACCTACGAAGGAGATTTAATGGCTGCCTCAGGCGTCAGCTATACCGTGGGCAGAGAATCAAATAGTCAGTATGGAGAATCTTTAAACGGGGTTCAGGCAAATAATTTTAATTTAACACTTCAAAAGAAATTATCCAGGAACGGAATTCATCATAATTTTATAGAAGGCGTGAGTCCTTACTTGGTTAAGGGAAATCCAAAGAGTGGATTATTGCCATTTGTGAGTGCGGAAAAGCCAGGGGTGGATGGTCAGGCCGATAATAAAATTCAAGCGTATTGTTATCGTATGACTTTGACGAATCTTCCTGAAAATCGCATTCCTTTCAAAAAACCTGATGGTTACAATGAATTAGAATATGAATTATTGTTTCGCAATTATGAAGCAGCTAAAGGGGACATTCGTAAAATGTATGATTATGGAGATCCGTTAGTGCCTTGGATAAATTCTGCCATGCCCAACCGAAAAACAGATATCAATAATCAAAAGGGCTTTTCAACAGATTTTATTGGACAAAATTACCGTTACCCTGAGGCAAGTTATGATGAAAGATTAAAAATTGCGGCCTTGCATAAAAAGTACCAACAAGGCTTGATGTGGACATTGTCATATCATCCTAGAATTCCTAAGGAAGTTCGTGCCGTGGTTTCGGAATGGGGAACATGCAAAGACGAATTTATTTCAGATAGCGGTTGGACGGACCAATTATATATTCGTGAAGCTAGAAGAATGGTGAGTGATTATGTGATGACCCAAAAAAATTGTGAGGCATTGGCAGTAGCTGAAGATGCTATCGGCCTGGGAGCATATCAGATGGACTCCCATCCCGCGCAGAGGTACGTAGATGTAAATGGGTTTGTAAAAAACGAAGGCAATGTAGAAGCGCATGTCAGTGCACCTTTCCCAATTAGCTACAAATCAATCATCCCTAAAAAATCAGAGGCAACTAATTTGTTTATACCCGTGTGCCTTTCATCTTCCCATATTGCTTATGGATCCATTCGAATGGAGCCTGTGTTTATGGTGTTAGGTCAATCTGCAGCAATAGCAGCTAGTATTGCCATTGATAAAAATGTACAAATACAGGAGGTTTTCTACCTAGATTTACGTGCAGCTTTAATCAAAAATCATCAAATATTGGAATAGGTTTATATTTTTCCTGATTCCCCAATGAATACATTGGAATAAAAATTAATTGAATTAAATTATTAGTCAGAATGACTTTTTCAAAGAAATAATCATAATTTACATATGCTAATATTATTTAATAATTTCAAACTATTTTCAGATGTCAAAGATCGGTTTTTTTAAAATTTTAGGACTAGCAATTGGACTTTTATTCTTTTCCTGTAATAAAAATGATGATGAAATAATAGCATTGCTAAAGGAGGTAAAATTGCAAAATGAATCTTTACGAATTCAAGTAAATAAACTACAACAAACAGCTGACTCGGTTTCTAATGCACTTAAAGTTGCTAATTCAAATATAGTCAACACAGATAAAAAAATAGATTCAATAAAAAATCAGATATCAACGGTTTTGGTGCAGATCAATGCGCTGAATACACAGATGTCCCAATCAAACGTTAACATTTTAGAGTTGCAGAAAAAAATTACCGAATTACAAGCAAAATGTACTGAATTATATAATTTATTGATACAACATATGAACGCTACTCAAATTGAGATAGGAGATGTTATTTCAGGGGGCATAGTTTTTTATATAGATTCATCAGGAAGACATGGACTAGTCTCTGCACAAAAAGATCAAATTGGTAATGGGGCAGAATTTGGTTGTTATTGTTCTCCGATTATTGGCACTGATACTTCTATTGGAAAAGGACTTTTAAATACAAATAAAATTCTTGAACAGTGTAATCAAAGTATTGATTACGCAGCAAAGGTTTGTGATAAACTTGATTTAAACGGCTATACTGATTGGTATTTGCCATCTAAAAATGAGTTACTACTTATGTATAAAAATTTAAAATTAAAAAATTTAGGAAGTTTTTCAACCAGTATACCTTATTGGTCTTCTACAACTTCTTCATATGGGTCATGTGGTGCTAATGGCGGAGCTTGGACTATTAATTTCAATACAGGTGCAATTATTTCCGAATACAGAGCAGGATATGCAGGCACTGGTGCAGTCAGAGCAATTAGATCCTTTTAAATAAGGCGAATTATTTCCTAATTTAATATAAATAAAAGGGTTTATGAATTTTACTTCATAAACCCTTTTATTATAATACTGCAAATTGAATTTGTTACTATCAATTACTATTATTTAGTCTGCAGCATAAAACTTTCTATATAATTGCCCTGTTATAAAAACAGCATTGTTATCCTTATTCTTATTTGCCCATGCTTTAAATTTAGGATGGTCATGAATAGTTTTATAGTCTTTTTCTGAAGTCCAATGTCCAATGGTGCAATTTCTATAGGTTTTAGTGGTATCGGATGCATCTAATTTAAAATGGCTGTAATAATTCTTAGGGAATCCCATCTCAGCCATAATCGCATTAATTTCCTTCAAGCTAGCAATATATGTTTTCTCCATATCTGCATTCTTTACGTCATAAAAGTGAATAGAGTTGATTGCTTTTTGAGCTGTGGCTGTCATATTAAAGCCAATTGCGCCAAGCATTAGTAAAAAGATAATTTTTTTCATAGTTTTTTTGGTTTTTTATTTATCTAATATAATCTAAATTCAATATATAAATTTAAGATTTTTTTCTAAATTAATTTTTTCGTTTCCTAATCTTTTTACATTGTTGAAATGAAGGTTGCTATGGTATCTGACATTTTTAAAAAATCCTATAAAGGGAATTCCGCATTAGGTGAGAGCTGATCGGATTTAGTTCCGTCGTATTTATTGAAAATCAATTGGATGTAAAATTGGAATAGATGTCTATTTATAATGGTTCACCTGTTTTTTATAAAAATAAAGCAAAAATGAGTTTTCGTTCAAATACAGTCTTTTAAAAGTAGATAACAACTGTTACTAGAAATTTAAGTACTGTCAAACAACTAAAACTAAATTATATTAAATTTTAGTCTATAATTTTATATTTTGAATTAAATTCATCAACTTCTTTTTGAGTAATCAATTTCTGTGCAACAAAATCATTCCAATCTTGTATTATCATTTCTTCTCTATTGACATTATTAAAACTCTGATTAAACTGATATCTTTTAATTACTAAATTATAATATTTTGCAGCATCTTGGTAAAGATTTATTTTATATTTAATTGAGCATAACAATAATCCATGAGCTAAATTGATTATTGAAGCATTTTTGTAAATTTGATTACCCCATTTTTGAAAATTATTTGAATTATATAGATTAATAATTATAGACTCGGCCGGACTATATTTATTTTGAGGTAAATTTGATATAGTATAATTGCCGGCTTCAATAATTGCTTGAAAACCAACTTTAAACATTGAATCAGCATAAAAATTTCGATATCTAGGATGTCCAGTTTGAACTAAATTATTGAGGTTCTGAATTTTATTAATATCAATAATTAAATTATTTTCTTTTAGTTTAGTTAAAAGATAATTTTTTGTATTATTAAATTCTAGCTGTTTTTTCTCTTCATTTATTCTATATTTTTCATTCTCTTTTTCGCTAATACTGTCTCTGCTATCACTTTCTTTTTTATTTTTACATATTTCATCATATATATCGAGCCTGTCTTTTAAATCATTTTTTCTAATTTCATTAAGATAATTATTTGAATGGATTTTATATGTAATTGTAAAATTTGTAACAATTTCTTTTGAATTTTCAAACTTTATAATTTCAAACTTATTATTTGAATTCTTTATTGTATCATTAAGAATTATTGCCTTTTTATTGCTATCCCCATTGTTATATAAAAGCTCAATTTTAATTCCAGCAGGCCAAATGCTACTATTCACATATAGGTTTTCAGTAAAAGCTAAGCTATCAGAAATTTTTAATAAATAATCTTTATTATTAGATATATAACATGCATCCACCTCTGTTTCGTTACCAACTTCATTTATTGTAATTTTACCCATCTTCTTCAATAGCTCCATAATTCTTAAATATCTTCTTCCAGAAATAGAATCAATGATTTTTATTTGCTTTTTTATTTCAGAATTTGGGTTTATTAACCTTGGTTTTTCAATATGAATATTAATTCCATAATTTGGGATATTTTTTTCATACAACTCATTCGTATTTGTTATACAAGGAAGAAAAAATGAGGAAGTAATTTTATCTAAATCTCTTTTATATAATTTTTCATCTTCTGAATAACGGAATGCATAAAATTTTATATCTTCTAATCCGCAATTATTTTTAAACTTATTAAATTCAGTCAAATCTTTTGATAAATAGAATATTATCTTTCTTGAATCGTCAATTAATTCATAATTTAAACGTTTTGTTGGATTATTATTAATAACACTTAAAAGCACATCTTTATATATGTAGTTAAGATTTTCTAATATGATTTTAGTTGATTCATGAATATCTTTAATTACTATTTTATTTTCAACCTTAAAATATGGTTGTACAAATTTATTAAGAAACAAGTATTTTATATATTGTTTCTCTTTTTCATTTTCATAAATACTGTTAATAAGTTCAAACTCAATATTCCTTATATTTATATAGTCATCATCTGACATTGAAAATCGTATTCCATCTTTCTTTGGAAAGTATAATATTGAATTTATTAAAAGTACATTTAATTTATTCAATAAATATTCGAAATAATATTTTTTATTATTGACATTTTTAGAATTTTCTAATAGACTGTTTATTACCTCGTATGTTTTTTTAAGTGATATGTATTCGCCATTTAAATCTGATTCTTTATATTCTTTATGAAAACTGTTTAATACACTATAATTGTTAATTATTTTTTTTACATCTATCGAATTTTTGTTTAATAATTCTATAATTAAACCTTCTCTTTCCTTATTAGTTGTTAATTTACTTTTTAAATTTAATTCATATTCATCAATAGAATTTGCACTTATAACTCTGTCTCCAGATTTTTCAACTACTTTAATTTTAACATCTTGTTCAATATTCTTCACAATACCTTCTTGAATCTTTTTACCTTGTTCTTTTACAATTTCTTTTAGTTTTTCTAATTCAAATTTTAGGTCGTCAACATATTTAAATTCTGAAGAAATCTCTTTTATTGTATTAATTAATAATTCCGATTTATTTAAATCACCTGCATCTGACGCGTTTATAGCATTAATAAATGTATTTAAAACACCCAAGTTTATTTCTTTATCCTCTATTACTGGTTCTGTAAATGGAATTTTAAGGTTATTACTTAAATCTTTAGCGATTTTAGTTTTTACAGTTAGCCATTGGGTTAATTTACCTTCTTGTTTGTTTGAAAATTTAATATCTCCATTTTCAATACTAGTTAAGCGTGCATTAATGACTATATCATCATTCAACACAAAAATATCACCAATAAGTATAAAGTTCACTCCTAGAAGTTTTCCAACTTTCACGGCAGTATTTTTATCAAAAGATTTCCCGGCTTGTAAATTTTGTTCTTTTAGTATTTTATTTAATTGAGCTCTTTCTATAAGTTGTATTTTTTTCCCAGATACATTTATTTCAATATCAGAAATTAGCATACTACTTAATGCCTTGCCCAATCCATCATATTTGGCGTTTCCAGATAGGTTTTCAAAATCTGATATTGCCACTCTTATTGCTTGTGATATCGATAAATTTGAAATTAAAGTAAACAGTATGTAAAATAGGATCCTTTGCATTTAATTAATTTTAAAATATTATTAAATTTACATATATTTAAGGTTATTACAAAAGATCATTTTAAATATACCCCTTCATTTGGTTTATCATATTTTAACACATTTACAATTAACACTTTTCATTTAAATACATAGTGACAAAAAAAATATAAATTTTTATAATGGCTAGAATCAATGAAATTATTGGTAACGCAATTAAAATACAAAATTTAGAAGTTGCGGAAAATGATTTTTCACAAACGATGTTTTGGGACGATGCAAAAATTGCATGCGCTGAACTAGGAAATGGATGGAGATTACCAACTAAAGAAGAACTAAATACGCTGTACCTAAATAAAGAAAAAATTGGTGGTTTTACAGATAATTTTTATTGGAGTTCTCTAGATGGAGATAATGATTTTAGGGAGGTAGATGTTTCTTGGGGCCAAAGTTTCGAAAATGGTAACAAAAGTGTTGCATCTGAATTCAGTACTGGATCTTGTCGAGCTGTCAAATCGTTATAATTTTTTAATTGACTTTCATAACGTTTGAATTTTTTATTATTTACAGGAGTTTGTCATATTATTTCGTGAAAAGTGGATGAACGCAGTTCATAAATATTTTGACAAATTTTAAAAATTACTGTTTAAGATATTGATTTACAACATGTTATATACATTATTTTCATAAATAATTTTTTTTACGAATTTAAAATATTTCATATATTTATATTAGAAAAACAGGGGTAGCCGAAAACCTATCAAGAGTAGGCAAATAATCTTCATAATTATGAAACAAAATGAATTTTTAAAAAAAAGCAACCTTTCGCTAGAAGATATTGAAAATACCAATAGCGAAGTTTTACAAAGAATTTCAAATGATTTAGCAAAACCAGATGTTGTTGGCTTATCACATGGATCACATAGTTCTTCATCAGGAAGAGGTCATAGTTCATTTGTATCAGGATCTGCTGCTTCCAAAAAAAGCTCTGAAAATAAAGACAAGTAGATTCCTAACAATTTTATAAAAAACGAACTTAAATTTTTTTAAGTTCGTTTTTTTTTCGTAAATTTTAAAATATGATTAAGAAAGGACTTAGCAATCTATGGAGTATTCCATTTTATTATTCAGAATTTAAAAATTCAAACAAATTAAATAATGAATTAACAAAGGTTATTAGAGATATTGATGTAGGACTTAATTCAAAAAAATCATATAAAATAGCTGGATTAGAAAAAGGATTAACTACAAAGTGGCATTCTTATAATTTTCTAGATATTGAAAATAAAAATGTATCAACACTTAAAATATTTATAAAAAATCAAGTGAAAGAATATTTTAAAAAATTAGGCCATAAAAACACTTCTTTAATGTATCAGAGTTGGGCTAATAGACTAAAAGAAGGTGCAGTTTTAAAAAGACATAGTCATGCAGGTCCTTATAGTTATATTTCTGGTGTTTATTTTGTAAAAACTAAAAAATCATCTACAATTTATCATTTACCCTTAGATACTAGAATACCAGGCGTTGAAGATTTTTGCGAAACAAAAATTGAAATCAATAATATAGAAGGAGGCTTGGTACTTTTCCCTTCTTTTATTGAACATAATTCAACACCTACTCAAAATAATGAAGAACGAATTACAATTGCTTTCGATATATTGTATACGCCCCCATTAGATAAATTTCATAATAATTTTAATGAAAAAGTAGTTTCAATATTTTAGACATATGAAAATTAACGAACTTAATAATTTAGATTTTGGTGATGATGAGTGGATTTACCAAAAGGATTTAAGACTTTTACAAGAGTTGATTGTGGTTCTAAATCATTTCAGTAAGGAATTTCAAAGTGAAACTCTTGTTAAAAAGATAAAATTTATAAAAAAAACCAATTCTGATATTTTAAGAAAAGTTTTTTTATCTCCTGAAGGGAGACAATATATAACATTATGTTATTTAGCAATAAAATTTAATGACTCAAATCCAATTGTAAAAAATTATTCAAATTGGGTAAATATAAATTCTGCAAATATATTACAGTATTTAATTTCAAGGTTAGACTTGTTTATAGTTAGCATTAAAATTTTATTAAGGGATAACGAATCAATAAATTGCAGTTTTAAACTTCCACCAACCGGAATAATTCCGGGTACACATTACGGATGGAATATTATGAATAATGACGATGATTTGATTGCTAATAAATTTGATCTATATTTAGATTATAATATAAATGATATACAACTATTTAAGTTAGATGGGGAAGAATTAGTATTAATTGACTCATTTGCTATTAATACTAAGAGCAATGATTATTTTTTTGAAATCCCAAATTCAAAAAAGTATCCAATTTCCATTGATATATTTTCACAAGTTGCTTTAATTAATTTTAACGGCAGGGAACAATTAGAAAGGTATACTTCTATAGATAGTCATAAAAAATACTACCCTCATAAAGAACTTTTCAATCAGATAGAAGTTTTAGAAAAAGCATTAGATTATATAAAAATATCTTGTCCATCATTAATCAATTATTTTCTAAATATTGATAATTCCTTTGTCCCATTAGTTCCTCCAGGAGGAGCTTTGCCAAGTAGTAGCAATTCATCTATAGATACAATGTATTGGTATTCTGTATCTAAGAGTCCATTATTAGTTGCAGAAATGATTATACACGAGTATAGTCATCAAAAATTATTTAGACTACAAGATATAGATCCTTTAATCAATAAAGACAAACATGGTTCTGGATGGGAAGATTGTAAAATTTATTCACCATGGAGAGATGACCCAAGACCAATAAATGGAGTTTTTCATGGTTTTGTTGTTTTTTCAGAAGCATCAAATTTTTGGATAAACTTAATTGAAAAAGGTAATATATCAATTGAAGAAAAAGACATCGCATTTAGAAGATTTGCAATGCTAGTGAAGCAATTAAAATATGCACATGATTCTCTTAAAGAAACATATTTTACAAATGCTGGAGAAAACATATTTAATTATTATGCAAATAAGGTTAATAATGAATTCTTAACTATAGTAAACGAAAAGAAACTTTATAACTTAGAACCCTTTTTTATGGAATTTCATGATGAAATTATGGATAATTCTAAAATCACAATAGGAGAGATAGTAGATAGTCATAGATTCACTTGGTTAGAAAAAAATAAAAATTAATGGTACCAATTTCTGGTTTTGTAATTAAGATATCAAGTAGATGCAATTTAAATTGTTCCTATTGTTATGAATATAATATGGGGGACGATAGCTGGAAGTCTATGCCTAAAACAATGAGCATTGAAACTATGTCTAAAGTAATGGATCGAATCAAAGAACATTCATTAAAGCATGATTTTAATAATATTTCAATTTCATTACATGGTGGTGAGCCACTTTTAGTTGGTATTGATAAATTCAAAGATTACATAAGCGTAATAAAAAGTAATCTTGATGGTTATAGATACACCATAGGAATGCAAACAAATGCTACTTTAATCGATCAAGAATTTTTAAACTACTTTGAAGAAAACGAGATATATGTTGGACTTAGTTACGATGGTCCTCCAAAAGTGAACGATTTAAATCGTTATTATCACAATGGAAAAGGTTCGTCTAAAGATGTTGAAGTTGCTCTAGAATTATTAAAGGATTCAAAAATATTTTCAGGAATTTTAACTGTCATTGATGTAAATACAAATCCAATAGATACTTGGCACTATTTAACACAATTTGAACCTCCAATTATTGATTTTCTATTACCACATGCTAATTGGGATAATCCACCATTAAGTCATGGAGAAAATGATTATGTTAAATATGGAGATTGGATGATTTCAATATTTGATGATTGGTTTAATGGCTATAAAAGCCATATAAGAATAAGATTTTTTGAAGAAATTTTGTATAGGTTATTTGGTCAAAAAGGTACTTTAGAATCCTTGGGTACTGAAGAAGTTGGTTTAATTACAATTTCTTCAAATGGGGCTTATGAACAAGTGGACACTATGAAGTCTGTATACCCTGGGGCTCAAAATATAGGTTTAAATATAAATACTAATGATCTTGATGAGGTTTTGTTACAAAAGGGTATTAAAGATAGGCAAACTGGTAAAAATGGTTTGTGTACAAAATGCCAAAATTGTAAAGTGGTTAATATTTGTGGGGGTGGTTATTACCCTCATCGCTATTCAAAAATTTTAGAGTTTGATAATCCATCTGTTTATTGTGAGGACTTGTATAAATTAATTACACATATTGAAGATGCTGTAATATTAAACACTCAAAAAAGTCAAATTAAACAATGATTCAAAGTATAAAAAAAAATAAATATACCATTTGTCAATTAGAGAAATTAGTTGACTATATAGGATTATTACAAACCAGAGAAATCTTGTCTGCATGGGCTGGACATAAAGTTGCTAGAATAGCATTAACAGATGCTAAAATTAATAACTCAATCAATATTTTATCTTCAATTGGCTTACATATAGAAGTAAAAAAATCTAAAATATTCTTAAAAAAAGATATTGGAAAGGGTGGCTGGTCTAATAAGTTTTTAGAAGGCGAAAATTTAAATCCAGATTTGGGTGAATGGTTGTTATATGTTAGTAATAATCAGAAAAAATCGTATAATTCAATGAAAGCTGATGAAAATGAAGATGAGACTTCACTGGGAGAAGATTTAGGTATTCCAAATTGTTGCATTGATTTTTATGATAGAAATAGAGAAAAGGCTTTTCAAAAGCAAAACGATTTTGTACCATTAGTTTTAGAAAATACGAAAGGAGATGGCCCTTATAATTTTTGGAACAATTATGTTTCACAATATTTTGGGTATTCGTTACTAAGCTTCTTCCCTTGTTCATTTAATTGTAAAAATGCTGCTAATTTTGCTCAAAATACTTATGAATTGTTGAATGCATATTTACCATTTCATGCAAAAAAGACTATTCATTTTCAAAAGCAAAATTTAATTTATACTGAATACAAAGGCATTCATATGTATGAAAATTCAAAATTTATTAAATCTAAAAAGACTATAAATTTGAGTAATACAACATTTCATTCCACATTAAAACCTAATGCATTAAGTTTAAATAATTATCTTGAAGCAAAGGATATATTTATAATAAATAAAAATAGTCTTAAAATTACTTATAAAGATAAATCAAGTAAATTTTTTGATAGTCCAAACATTTCTAATTGTATTTTTAACTAATGAGCATAAAAAAAGACATAGAAATTTTAATAAATTCAATTTCAAGCATTGAGGACCGCCACTTACTTGAGCTAATTGCAGTTTATGATGGCTTAAAAGATGTCATGAGAATTCATATAAATTTTCATAATGAATATCTAGCTTTAAAGAGTTTTGGAGAAAAATACAACTTAATAGTTAATCATACCCCATTTAAATTAAAAGTGGATTGGACAAATGATATAGGCGATACTTTTTTAAAAAGTGTTTCATGGGAAGATAATACAACTGAAATGTTTGTCGCATATATTTCAAATAATGCTAAAATTATTAATAAGGCACTTACTATTGAATCAGATTCAACTAATTTGGAGGCAGGGTTATTATATCAATATCCAAATTGTTGTTGTATTAATTATGATAAAATATCAAATGGAGAATTATGGTCTACTTTACTTTTAGATAATTCAAAAGGAACATTTTTTAGTCCATGGGCAAATAAATTATCTTATTTAGTTTACGAATTTTGTTTATTTCCAGATTATTTTCCCTGTTCTCTTGATTGTAATGGTACTATACAATTAAGCAAAGAATATTATGAATTAGCTTTAAAATATGATTTAAAAAGTTTTGCAAAATTACAATTGGAGTATATGTCTGGTTTATATTTAATTAATGAAGATTTAATTATTTCAACTAAAATCTATATTGTGGAAGATAATTATATAAATATAAATTTAACCAACTCTACGACATACAAAATCAACAAAGATATTTTGTTTAATAATTTAACAGATGATAAATATTTAATAGATAATCAAGATGGTAACTCATTTATAACCATGTGTCAACAAAAATATAGAATATTAATTTTTGA
>CAJBLA010000051.1 GCA_903953815.1 uncultured Bacteroidota bacterium
AATTTTTTTAATATTGGGATCCAATACTTTCAAAAACGGTTTTCCATCATGATAAATAAATTCAAATTTATCTCTGGTATCATCCTCCAAGCTATAGCCATACAAAGCCAATAGCTTATTTTTTTCACGATCCCAATTACGTATGGTTTCAAAATAATCAGCCCCTTTCAATTGAAACAACTGCAATAGTAACACCGTTTTATGCACACACAAAGGATACTCTGTCTCAGACAAACAATCACATGAAGTATCAAAAAAACGTTCTTCATTTTTTTGAATAATCATCATATGTGTTTTGCCAGCGATATCCATTTCGGCAACAACGCGTTCATTTTCGCTCGAAATAATATGTGGTCGAATAGATTTTAAAGTGACTTCTGCTTTTTCAAAAGTCGCCTTTGAACAAAGCATTCGGATGGTTTTAAGATCCAAGCTTTTCGCGCGAAGTTGGGTATGTGTTGTTTTATAAGAAGCAGGCTTATAATCCAACAAATTTTTATCCAACATATCTTGTATTTGGAATAAAGCAGCTGCTTTATGTCTACAAACCTCCGATAAATTATAAGGACATCCGCATCGTAAGGATAGCGTGTTTGGATTTTTAAAATTCTCAATAGTTACCTTATAATAGGTACTATAGCCATCATCTTTTACCCTGCAATGGATACTTCCAATTAAAGGATCAAATTTGACCAATTCGATGTTCTTTAAAGCAAAAATCTTTTTGCCTCTACGAATCACCTCTTCGGTACCGTAACTATAAATATGTTTAACTAAATAGGGTAATGCCATAATGATACAAATAACCCTTCAAAAAGGGCAATCTGCAAATGTACGGTTTTGCTAGCTAAGTTCATCACCCAATTTCATAAAATAGCTGAAAATGAGCTATTTAGAGCCCATTTACCAAGGCGCCGTCTTTATAGATAGGCAAAGAAGGGGCGGTATCCTTGGAAATACAATACAACATGTCGTCCTCCAACCCATAAGCAGCCAAACGGTGCCAATGTGTAGTGGTCTTAATATACTGCGTTAAATCATCCTTGTGTTGGTTGTACAATTGATTGGCCATAAAACTGCTGTCACAATGTATCGTAAAATGATCCTTTATTTGTTCAATGATTGCCCCTGCAAAAAGGGTATCCTCAATATTAAACCTGTTTTTCCAACCCGAACAACCTAAAATCACGGGTGCCCCTTGTTGTACTAAATAATCAGCCACTGCGGAAAAATTAGGAAAGGATCCGGTGATAATATCTTTTGCCCCTTGTTTTAATGCCATATGTAAAAGCTTAGTGCCATTGGTTGTCGTAATCACTAAAACTTTATTTTCAATAAATGATCTTGGATATTCAGAAGGAGAATTGCCATAGGACAACCCTGGAATAATTTTACCATCTCGCTCCCCTGCAGTAACTCCACCAGTTTGCTTACCCATTTCAATGCATAATTCGGGGGAATCCACTGGAATGATTTTTCTTGCACCATTATATAAGGCAGTAGCCATTGTTGAAGTTGCCCTAAACACATCTATGATGACAACAATGCTATCTTTAATTTCATACAAATCAAGCAACTGAGGAGTTAATACAGTATGTAAATTGGGTTTTATTTTTTGGTTCGTCATAACACCACAAATATACAAAATGGGAGAGGCTTATACAAGCTCTTTTTTCTTAGTCAAAATTAATATTTCAGAAAGATGAATATCGGTACTGAATCGTTTGACTAAATTTTTGTCTGTATAGGATTTATTGATAAGTCGTCCTTCAATAGCAACTTCAATTCCTTTGATTAAATATTTTTCAGCGTACACTGCAAGCTTGGACCAAGCGACCAAGTTAAACCATTGGGTTTCATCCACCCACTCCCCTTTGGCATTTTTATAACGATCATTCACTGCGAGCCGGATATGGGCTAACTTTTTGGTCTCTTCGAAAATTTTAATTTCAGGATCTGCACCCAAATAGCCCATTAACTGAACTCGATTTTTAATTGCTTTCATAATACATGATGTTTTGTTAAGGCACAATATGCAATAACAAGCAACACATAAATCATGAATTTACGCCATAAAAAATAGGTATAAATAAACCAACAACTTATCAAATCAATGGATTATTTAAAAGGGAACTTTACTACTTTCGCTTTTACCAAAGTATTGCGAATGTCAATATATATTTCAGTATCCATTTTTGCAAAAGAAGATTGCACATAACCAAGTCCAATTCCTTTTCCCAAACTTGGGGCTTGTGTTCCAGAAGTAACGGAACCAATCTCATTCCCTGATGCATCTTTAATAATATAGTAATGACGTGGTATACCACGATCGATCATTTCAAAACCCACTAATTTTTTATTGACCCCACTTGCTTTTTGCTCGGCCAATGCCACTGAATTCGTAAATGGCTTTGTAAACTTTGTAATCCAACCCAAGCCTGCTTCTAAAGGGCTAGTCGTATCATCAATATCATTGCCATACAAACAAAAACCCATTTCTAAACGCAATGTATCACGTGCACCTAAGCCAATGGGTTTGATACCAAATTCAGCACCTGCTTCAAATAAAGCATCCCAAATTTTATTGGCATGGTCATTCAAATCTTCAAAATAAATTTCAACACCTCCTGCTCCTGTATAACCAGTTGCGCTAATTAATACATTATCAATACCCAATAATTCCCCTTTAGCAAAACTATAATAAGGCATATTTAATACATCCATAGAAGTAAGCTTTTGAACAATTTGCGCTGCCTTAGGACCTTGCACTGCTAACAAAGCAGTTTTAGGACTGATGTTATGCATTTCAACGCCCTTCGTATTATGTTGCACTATCCAATTCCAATCTTTTTCAATGTTAGATGCATTCACAACTAACATATACACTTTGTTTTTTTCAACACAGTATACTAATAAATCATCCACGATACCGCCTGTTGCATTTGGCAAACAACTGTATTGTGCTTTTCCATTTTCCAAAACAGATGCGTCGTTACTAGTTACTCTTTGAATTAAATCCAGTGCATCCGCACCCCTTAAGATAAACTCCCCCATATGACTCACATCAAAAACACCAGCAGCATTGCGCACAGCAGCATGCTCATCATTAATACCTGTGTAACTAATGGGCATATTGTATCCAGCAAATGGGGCCATTTTAGCGCCTAATGCAATGTGTTTCTGGGTAAATGGGGTGTTCAAAATTTCGCTCATTTGAATTTAATTTTGACAAATATAACAAAAAAACACCCCACTTTTAAGTGAGGTGTTTATATTCAATACAGGTATTAATTTACCATTAAATTTACTAGTACCGCTTACCCTGTTTTTAATTGGCTTAGTAATGAAACCGGTCAAAAACGGATTGCATATCTGCAAGCTTTGACGCCACTTTATTGACTTTATTCAAATCAGGAAGCAGCGAGGTATTATTCGTTAACCCTTTATTTTCCTTTTTGTCAGCCGACTTTTTTTCTAAAGCGCGATCGATTTTTTCCAACTCTTTTATCTTTTGTTCTCTTGACTTTTTTAAATCCCCTTCAAGTCGCTCACGCTCTAATTTTAATTCGTTTAATTGATTTTCAATGTCTGACATTTCAACTTCATCATCTTCTTCGTCTTCAATATCTGCGCGACCAATTTTTTCCAACCCTGTGCTTGTCATTAAATAAGTTACGCCACGATCATAACTGAAAGATTCATTATCCCATTCGTTGTACCAATCATCATCTGAGCTGATTCGGTCAATGGTTTCAGTACGCATGCCACGATGGTTGATATTAATATTGGTTTGAGACCAGCCTTTATTCGAAATTTTTATCCGCTTACCAATGGGTACCGCTATGGTCATAATTGCATGTTGGTTCCTGAATTTATCTTTTGCATTGATGCCGATTCCTTTATCTAGATAAATGATGCTGTCCTGTTGCGTAATGTCAAAATTAATTTTATTTGCTAAGTCATTGGCTTCAGCTACTGTTTTACCATTGCTTAATTTCACCACCTTCACTTGAAAACTATCTGTGGTGGATTGCACAATTCTAATCCTAAGATTTCTTACAAAAATGGTATCCTCATCCCCGTAGTCAACAAATTCTGAAATTTTAAACCAATTATCTTCATAGTATTTCATTTTGGGTGTAGCCGTGACTTCTAAATAATTAATTCCTGGATTGGTTAAAGCAATAGCTTGTTCAACAGGTTTATTATGTTTGGTAAAGCTGTTGCCTACGCTACTTCCAAAATAAAATAGCATTACCCATCCAACAATCCATAAGGCCCAAAAGCTCGATCTTATCCAAACATTGGTCTTCTTAAATCCTGCAATTTTTCGAATAATCGCAGTTACAATACCAACGATAGGTACCCAGATAAACAATACAATTGTTCCAAAAGCTGACCAACTTTGGGCACCATCTTCCAATACAAACTTTTTTAAAGGATATACTGCTGTTACTGCAGCGCCAATCCCAAACAATGCTGCAAATAATGAAATACCTACAATCGCTAAAACAAAATAAACAAATACTTTAATCGAAATTGTGATGGCCCTACCTATCAAATGAAGGCATCCCTTGTTTTCTCTATAAGTCATATTAGAAGAATTTTCATGAGCTCCATTGCTTTGCTCATCGCGACCTTCATTCCGATCCTCGGCTTTCTGTTCTCCACTTTCTGTTCTTGATTTTTTAGAAAATTGACTTCCCCAATTTTGTGCGCGCTTGCTAAATCCTTCCATATCATTTTGAATGGTGTTTTTAATACTATTCAAATCCACTTTTTCGCCTACCATTTCTAATTTATCCGCGCTAGATTTCGCTTCTGGCAATACCAACCATAAAACAATATATATAAATACGGCGCCAGGACTAAATGTAATATCTAAGAAATTTGGGAAATCAGGAAAATCCCAAAATTGAAATAAATGGATATGTCTAAAATTGATAATGAAACGTATAAACGGAATCAAAAATAATACGCGGATAATACCTACCCTTAATCCAAAATATTTAGATAGGCCAGCGCAAACGCCCCCTATAATTTTATTATCAATATCTCTAAATAAACGCTTACGAACACCCCCTACTTCTTTTACGGAAGAACTAGGTACCGCAATCCATAAAATTATATAGACCAGTATATTTAAGCCAATTAAAAACAACCATAGAATCCGCACTATCCAAGGCTCTATGACAAAGTAATTCGCAATACCACTACATACACCGCCCAATACTTTGTTTTGCTCATCGCGATATAATCTTTTAGGAATATTGCCATTTCTATAAAAATTTGAGTTCGTATTATTATTGGTATTTTGATTTCCATTTTGTTGGCGACCATCGTTTGCACTATTCGCACTAGAAGCAGTTGACTTTTCAAAACCATCCTGTGCTTCAAAATCAGCAGGGCGACCAATACT
>CAJBLA010000052.1 GCA_903953815.1 uncultured Bacteroidota bacterium
AACCATTGTAAAAGATCAGCCTGCAATTATCAATATCTCATCAAAAGGATATTTTAATATCAAAAAAGATAATTGGAAATTAATTACAAAACTTGGTTCAGGAGGATTTTCAGCACCCGTCGAAATTAAGCCAAAACCAGGAGAGCCGATGGGTCAGTTATACAATTTAGCAACGGATATCAGTGAACAGCACAATGTATATAATCAATATCCAGAAAAGGTGAAAGAATTAACGGAGCTACTTGAAAAAATTAAAAGTACGCCTGCGAATCAAAAGATAAAAATTCAAGAATAAAATAATTTATGAAAAGAGGATTATTGATAGGGCTATTTTTTTTAATAGCAAGTGCTACTAGTCAAGCACAAGGAACAAATCAAATATGGTTAGATGATTTAGAAATTCCCGCATTCTCTGATGGTATTCCCGGGGTATCAACAAAAGCTTGTGCAAGCGGTGAGCCAATTCAATTAGGCGGTGTAAAATATAGTAGAGGACTTGGAATAAGTCAAATAGGACTAATGGTTTTTCAACTAGATGGAAATGCGACACAGTTTTCTGCAATCGTAGGAGCAGATGACAATGCGAATAAAGCAACGGAAACACATTTCTATATTTTAGGTGATAGGAAAATATTATTTGAATCAGGGGCAATGAAAGTAGGGGATGTGCCTAAAAAAGTTAATATCAATTTAGTTGGGGTAAAACGTTTCGGAATTTTAGTTAAAACGGAAGCTTCTTCACAAAAGTTTTATTCTGATATTGCGAATGCACAATTTACCATGTTGGAAAATAAAATGCCGCAACCCATTGCCAATGATGGGGAAAGATATATTCTTACGCCAGCTGTAGCAAAAACACCCAGAATTAATTCACCTAAAATATTTGGTGCAAAACCAGGTAGCCCATTTTTATTTACCGTGGTAGCAACTGGGGAAGCCCCAATTTCTTATTCAGTGGATCATTTGCCGAATGGTTTAACGATTGATTCCAAAACAGGAATCATAACTGGAGTTCTAAATAAAAAGGGCACTTATTTAGTTACGATGAAAGCAAGTAACAATATTGGTGCTGCACAAAAGCAGTTGACTATCAAAATTGGTGATACAATTTCATTAACACCGCCGATTGGATGGAATGGTTGGAATTCGTGGGCAAGATTAATTGATAGAGAAAAAGTTATTGCATCAGCGAATGCAATGGTTAATATGGGTTTAAGCAAGCATGGTTGGACTTATATTAATATTGATGATGGCTGGCAGGGATACAGAACTGCCAATAATTATGCATTGCAACCCAATAAAAAATTCCCAGATTTTAAAGGGATGATTGATGAAATACATAGTAAAGGACTTAAGTTGGGATTGTATTCAACGCCTTGGATTACCAGTTATGCAGGATTTGGGGGTGGCTCTTCCAATTTTGAAGATGGCGCTTTGCCTGATTCAATCATTAATAACAAAAGGTCATTTAGGTATATCGGAAAATATCATTTTGAAAAGCAAGATGCCATTCAAATGGCACAATGGGGAGTTGATTATTTAAAATATGATTGGAGAATTGAATTAGGGTCTGCGGAAAGAATGTCTGAGGCTTTAAAAAAGTCAGGACGTGACATTATATATAGTTTGTCCAATTCAGCACCATTTAGTCAAGTTAAAGATTGGGCGCGTATTTCAGAAGCTTGGCGCACAGGACCTGATATCAGAGATAGTTGGCTTAGTTTATACGTATCCGCATTTACATTAGATAAATGGGGGCCTTATGGCGGCCCTGGTCATTGGAATGATCCAGACATGATGATATTAGGCAATGTTACTACGGGTGCTAAATTACATCCAACACGTTTAACACCCAATGAGCAATACAGTCATGTGAGTTTATTTAGTTTATTGGCTGGCCCAATATTGATTGGTTGTCCTATTGAGCAATTAGATGATTTCACTTTAAATTTATTGTCCAATGATGAAGTGATTGAAGTAAATCAGGATCCATTGGGTAAATCAGCTAGATTGGTTTTGGAAGAGCAGGGGGTACAAATTTGGTTAAAACAATTGGAGGATGGCGCCTATGCGGTAGGTATATTTAATACCGCTGATTTTGGTAAAACACCTGCTTCCTATTTCAGGTGGGAGGATGAGCAAGCAGCAAACTATACCTTAGATTTTAATAAACTAAAATTAAAAGGGCTATTCAATGTCCGAAATATTTGGACACAAAAAGAAGTAGCTGCGAATGCAAAAAGTTTTAAAGCAATGGTGCCACATCATGGCGTGGTACTATTAAAATTGACGCCAACGAAATAATTAATATAACTGTATGAAGAAATATTTTTCAATCCTCTTTGTAGGAATAATTTTCGTTTCATTAAGTGTTAAAACTGATGCGCAGCAAAATAGTTCGGCAACACAAAATGATAGCTTGTTCCCAAAAAATATTCCAGCTCTTTTGCTGTCAAGTAATGGAACAGCTATCAAAACAAAAAAGGAATGGGAAAAAATACGCCGACCAGAATTAGAACAATTACTTGAAAATGAAATTTATGGTTTTGTACCTGTTGGTAATGTTAAAATGTCTAGCAAGGTAATTGAACAAGATGATAATGCCCTTGAAGGAAAAGCAATTCGAAAGCAAATAAAAATCACTTTTACTAATGCGGAAAACAAAATGGTGTCGGTTGCATTATTATTGTATTTACCCAAAGGCTTAAAAAAATTTCCTACTTTTTTAGGATATAATTTTAATGGGAATGAAACTATTTATCCGGACCCAATGATTCAGTCAAGTCCTGTATTGAACGGGAATAACAAACAAAGTGGAAGAGATTCTTTGAATTGGCCAGTGGCAACTATCATCAATGCGGGCTGTGGTGTTGCAACCATGTATTATTGGGAAGTGGCACCTGATAAGGAAGAATTCACTACTGGCATCTACCCATTATTTTATCAACCCAATCAAGTAAAGCCATTACCAAATGAGTGGGGAGGATTGGCTGCATGGGCATGGGGATTATCTAAAGCGATGGATTATTTACAATTTGATAAACAGGTGGATGCAAAACGTGTTATTGTTTTGGGACATTCCCGACTTGGGAAAGCAGCAGTATGGGCCGGTGCAAAGGACCAACGCTTCGCTGGGGTCATCTCCAGTGGTTCAGGTGCGATGGGGGTATCTATTTCAAAAAGTAAAAAAGGAGAAACCTTGAGCGCTGTCATTAAAAGATTTCCAAGATGGACAGCAGGCAATTTTAAAAAGTACCTCAATCAGGATGCGAATTTACCATTCGATCAACATATGGTGGTTGCGATGGTAGCACCAAGGCCTATTTATATTAGTAGCGCTTCTGAAGATCAGTGGGCTGATCCTTCGCATGAGTATTTGTCAGCCTATTTGACTACGGAAGTATATGCTTTATATGGTTATCCAAAATGGTCGTATCAAGCGCCAAAAATCCAAGAACCCATTCAAGGTCGCGTATCCCAACATATTAGAGATGGTAAGCATGATATATTACCTTATGATTGGAATTTATTTTTAACATTTGCACAAAGAGAATTAAAGTAAAACCTATATGCTACGATATTCATTCAAGTCATTAATATTTATTTTACTAGTTTGTTTTTTGAATATTACAGGGTATGCACAAAAAGCAAGTTCAAAATCAATGTTGCAATTGGACGTAAATTGGGCGTCGCATTTAAAACAACATGATTTATTATGGAATAGTATACCCAAGGATTATTTTGCTGGTGCTTATGTGGGAAATGGATTATTAGGGACTATTTTATTTAAGGATGATCAATTACCTAATACCCTCAGGTTTGAAATAGGACGCACTGATGTGTATGATCATCGAACGGCTTCCCCGAGTGCTTATGAAACTAGTCGCTTACCTATTGGTCAATTATTATTGACTACGGTGGGCGTTGCAACTAATGTGAATATTAGAACTGATTTATGGAATGCTGAAATTATAGGGGAGCTTACAACAACAAAAGGAACTTTAAGTTTTAGATGTTTTGCTCCTTCTAGTGAAGAGTTAATTATTGTAAATTTAAAAACATCTGGAAACGAAGCAGCGGCTAAATTTTCATTTCGTCCGCAACTAGCGCAGAGCGCCAGATACATTGCAAAGCGCGCCATGGGTTTAGAGTTAAATGTGGTGTATCAGCAAAATCCAAATTTTATTACGCGTAAGGAAGGAGATATCGAAGTGGTAACACAACCTTTATTAATGGGTGATGATTATGCAACTGCATGGCAGGAACAAAAAAATAATAATGGGGAACGTACTGTATTGTTGACAGT
>CAJBLA010000053.1 GCA_903953815.1 uncultured Bacteroidota bacterium
AATCGATTCTTTAAAAAATATTGCAGACCAACCCCTTACTTTCAATATAGATAAAAACTATAGTGTAGAAATTACCAGCGATAATGGTAAGTATAAAGTGATGGGAGAGAATCCAGATAATTTTCCTAAAGAACCTACAGCCGACGACACCACTGGTTTTAACATGACTAGTAGTAGTTTGTTAACGGCTATTAATAAAACATTATTTGCAGTGAGTGGCGACGACTTACGTCCTGCGATGACCGGAGTGTTTTTTGAATTAACCAAGGACAGCGTTCAGTTTGTAGCGACCGATGCACACCGTTTAGTGCGTTATAAAAGAACCGATACCAAGGCAAAACAAAATGCTTCTTTCATTGTGCCTAAAAAACCTTTGAACTTATTAAAGAATGCTTTGCCCGATAACGAAGACCCTATCACTTTAAGTTTTAACAATAATCATCTTTTTGTAGACCATGGTTCTACTCAATTAATTTGTCGATTAATAGATGCAAGGTTCCCCGACTATAAAGTGGTAATTCCTGCCGACAATCCTTACCGCTTAACAGTGAACAAGCATGATTTTCAAAATGCACTTCGCCGTGTAAATGTATTTAGTAATAAGAGTACGAATCAAGTGGCCTTAAATATTACGGGCAATGAATTGCAAATGGCGGCTCAAGATATTGACTTTAGTTTTGAAGGAAATGAGCGCATGAGTTGTGAATACAAAGGAGAAGACATTCAAATTGCTTTCAACGCTAAATTTTTAATTGAAATGTTATCTGCAGCTGATACCGATGATGTATACTTAGAACTCTCCACACCTAGCAAGGCCGGCCTTATTAAGCCTTCTGAGCAAGCGCCAGGAGAGGACTTACTTATGTTGGTAATGCCTTTAATGTTAAATAGCTAGTATAATCCCTACCCTATAAAAGCGTTATTTTTTAAGCGCTTGATTATTCAAAACCCGCTGGCCCAATCAATGGTACATCGGGTTTTTTTATTTACATTTATACATAAAATACATTGCTATGTTAGAGGCGATAAAAACCTATTTTGAAACCATTCCAAGTTTGCACCGAGCATTGATTCTTGCCGGTGGAATTAGTTTTTTTTGGATCATTGAATTTGCGATTCCGCTGTTTCAGTTCAAGTACAATAAAACCAAACATGCTGCATTAAATATATTTTTTACATTCACCACCATTGTGATCAATTTTGGATTTGCATTCATGATGGTGAAGGCCAGTGATTTTGTAATAGCCAGGGGATGGGGCTTATTACAAGTTATAAAAATGCAAATATTGTTTGAACTCATAATTGGTTTATTGTTATTGGATTTAATTGGTGCCTATCTTGTGCACTTGATTGAACATAAAGTAAAGTTTTTATGGAAGTTTCATATGGTGCACCATGCAGATATTTATGTAGATACGACAACTTCAACTCGTCATCATCCAGGTGAATCGGTTCTTAGGGCTGTATTTGCTATCATTGGTGTAGTAGTGTTAGGTGCGCCCATGTGGTTGGTACTTTTGTATCAAAGTGTGAGCGTAGTTCTTACGCAGTTCAATCATGCGAATATTCGTATTCCAAAATGGTTTGATCAAACCGTAGGCTTGATTTTAGTATCACCCAATATGCATCGCGTGCATCATCATGTAACAAGACCACAAACAGACGCGAACTATGGAAATATATTTTCATTCTGGGATCGAATTTTTGGAACTTATGATAGCACCAACATCAATGATATTGTATTTGGTTTAGATGTAGTAGACAATTCAAAACATGCAGACATCTCTTATCAATTAAGGATGCCTTTTGACAAAAGTATCAAATCGGACTACTAAGAAATTTAAAGAAAGTAATAAATGACTAAAATTGGAGCCTTTATTCCTGCCCGCTATGCGGCCACACGCTTTCCAGCAAAACTCATGCAGGCCCTAGGCGATAAAACAGTTATTAGACATACCTACGATAATACAGTGGCAACAGGCCTCTTCGATGAAGTATATGTGGTAACCGATAGTGAAATTATATTCAATGAAATTACTTCTCATGGCGGCAAGGCCATCATGAGTAAAAAAGAACATGAAAGTGGATCAGATAGAATTGCAGAAGCCATAGAACATTTAGCCATAGATATTGTGGTGAATGTACAAGGGGATGAGCCCTTTGTAAAAAAAGAACCCCTTGAAAAATTAATTGCTGTTTTTAAGGATGATATTGTGCAAGTGGCCTCACTTATGCAAGTGCTAACCCATAGCGATTTAATCGCCGATCCTAATTATGTAAAAGTCGCTGTTGATAAAAATATGAATGCTTTATTTTTTTCACGCAGTGTTATTCCTTATCCAAGAAATACTGAATTAGTCATTCCCTATTATGAACATATTGGTGTCTACGCCTTTAAAAAACAAGCCCTACTCGATTTTACAAATTGGTCTATGTCCCCACTGGAAGCGGCTGAAAAAATTGAATGCCTTCGTTATTTAGAAAATGGGGTTTCAATTAAAATGGTAGTCACAAGTTATATGGGTGTAGAAATAGATACACCAGAAGATTTAATAAAAGCAGCGAAACTACTATAGTACTTACTTTAAAATAGGTAGCCTCAAAATAATTAATTTTCAAAAGAAATTAACAGCAAAAATCTTAATAAGATTGTAACTTTAATACTAGTAAAAAAATAAATATGCAGTTTCGTAATTTTAAAATGGTTGACTACGTGGTCTTTGGTCGTGGTTCTTTTAATCAAGTAGATGAAATCATTGCCCCACATCGTAAGGGTGATTATCCAATGATATTTTTTTTAGATCATTTTTTTGTGGGCAAACCACTAGCTGGTAGAATACCCTTAAGAGGGAAAGATAAAATTGTATATGTTGATGTTACGCATGAACCTAAAACAAAACAAGTAGATGCACTCGCAGCTGAATTAAAGGCAGAGTTTGGAGAAGTGAGTGGCATCATTGGTATTGGCGGCGGTTCTACTTTAGATTTAGCCAAGGCCGTTTCTTTCATGATGACCA
>CAJBLA010000054.1 GCA_903953815.1 uncultured Bacteroidota bacterium
CATGCCTGCTGCACAACCTGCTGAAACTAGCGCCCACTCAGCTTGTGTCACTTCGGCTATTTTAGCATGTACAGCATCACCTAATTCATCATATTGCACAAAATTATGCGCTGCGGCTTCCATGGCAGCCCGAACTTCAGGGCGTTCAATAGATCCGCCAATAATGGTAAATGTTCCTCTACAATTAATAAGAGGTTCAACACCCAATGATCTGAAAATGTTTTCTCCAGTTTCGACTGCCGAAACGTTTGATTCAGATTTTCCAAATAACTGCGAAGGCAGTGCAGCTGTAAATGGAAGCATCGATAAACTTTTTATAAGATTTCGTCTTTTCATAGTATCGGATTTAGAATTATTTTAATATTTAAAGTTTTTAAAATGCTTATGGTAATTTACGAATTAATAAACGAATGATTGCAAATGCAATTAAATACATGCACCCACATATAGTAAACAATATATTATACCCAATAGTGATATTTCCTATGGCTTTATAGGTATCCAATAAATAGCCTACTAATATCGGGAATAGTATGCCTCCTATCGCACCAGCCATACCGCCAATACCTACTACTGAACTAACCGATTCCTTAGGAAACATGTCAGAAGCCATGGTGAATATATTAGTAGCCCATGCTTGGTGTACTGCAATAACCAAACTTATTAAAGCAACAGCTACCCATACATTCGTAACAAATTGTGCAAGTATAACAGACAACTCTATAATAGCAAAAATGAATAATGCAGTTTGTCTTGCATTTAATACGCGCCAACCTTTCTTAATCAAATGTGATGATAAATACCCACCCATTACACTTCCGATGGTAGTGGATGCATAAATAATCATCAACTCAATACTTGGTTTTTTTAAATCAATATGAAAAGTGGTTGCAAAATAGGAAGGCAACCAAAATAGAAAAAACCAATAAATCGGATCTATTAAAAATTTACCAGTAACATAGGCCCAGGTTTGTTTATAGGAAAATAATTTACGCCAAGGAATATCAATTTTAGTAATGGATTCATTTTGTTGATCTGATTCAATATAAGCTAGCTCAGATTCAGTTAACCTTTTTTGTTTTGCCGGAATTTCATAAAAATACAACCATGCAATTAGCCATACAAATCCTAAGGCCCCTGTAATCCAAAACACTGCCTGCCAGCCATAGTTCGCATATATATAAGGTGTAATGAATAATGCAAAAACCACACCCACACTCGTACCTGCATTAAAAATTCCGGTCGCCAAACCACGCTCTTTTTTAGGAAACCATTCTGCTACTGTTTTTACAGCAGCTGGGAAATGCCCGGCTTCTCCAATACCAAGGAATATCCTTGCAACACTAAATCCAACAACCGATTTTGCAAGGGCATGAAACATTGCTGCCGTACTCCAAATAATTACTGTAAATGTATAACCAATTTTAGTTCCCACTTTATCAATCACCCCTCCTGCAATTAATAACCCAACAGCATAAGCTGCGGTAAAAGCCATCACGATATGTGAAAAATCAGTTTCGGTCCAATTAAATTCTTTTTCTAAAATTGGTTTTAATAAACCTATAATTTGTCGATCTAAATAATTAATACAGGTTGCCGTAAATAATAAAGTAATAATAATCCAACGATAATTTTTTATTTGTTTCATTATCAAAACTGATTACTTAGATAATTGCATTTGTTGTGCAAATAATTTAAAGTGATTCAACATGGCTTCACTATCTCTTTTTTGAATTATCTTTTTATCGAATAATTCAGAACCTATGCCTAAGGAAGTTGCCCCGGCTTTCATAAAAGCCAACATATTACTCAAATGTATCCCGCCGGTTGGCATTAGTTTTACTTTATTTAAGGGCGCCAATACTGCTGAAACATAAGCGGGTCCTACCACTGAGGCAGGATATAATTTAACCATGGACGCGCCCAATTCCCAAGCTTCATAAATTTCAGTTGGACTAAATGCGCCAGGAAATATAGGCACTTGCAACGAAACGCATTTTTTAACTACTTCCGATTTAAATATTGGTGTTACGATAAAATTAGCGCCAGCATCTATGGCAGCTGCTAAGTCATCGAGCGTGCATACGGTTCCTGCGCCAACATTTAACGCTCCATTATATTGATTTGCCAAAGAACTAATCACCGATAATGCTTCTGGCGTATTAAGCGTTATTTCGATAGTGGTAAACCCCGCTTCCTTATAAATAGGTAAAACGAAATCAATTTCATCTACACTTAAGCCTCGTATAATACCAACTACTGGCATTTTGTTAAATAAGTCCCATGAAAATATTGGTCGATGCATGTTTATACAGATTGAATATATTTTTTATAAACGGTTAATTGTCCTACTACAGTTGCCTTATCAAATAATGCTGGGGGAATAAAAATCGCACGCTCCATCAATCCCAATTCTTTTAATACGGTTGTATAATAAGAAATGAAATTTTGACTGCAACAAACGACTAATTTATTGGTTGCTGATAAAATAGGTTCCTTTTTCAAATAATCAAACTCACTACCAATCAATAAACCACTTAAATAATAAAAATTTTGCTCCTTATTCAGTTTATTCAAAATGTCATTCACCCTTACCTGAAATAAATTATTTAACAAGGACCCGTTTTTTGATTCATAAATCCCCTTGATAAATGCCATTTGATTATCTGGGTTTGCATTCCTATCCTCATTTTGAAACGCAATTGATTTAGCTAAAGTCCCATTACCCCTAAGTATGTGAAATAATTCGCCAGTGATAAATGTCTTAATTGAAATAATATTTTTATCGCTCACGCTTATATGCTTTGAATGTGTGCCAGGCAATACAAATATGCCACTGTTGGGCAGCACATTATTTAATTCAGGCGTATGATACAAACCTATAAGCTGTGTTTCCTCGCCACGCATTAAATCATCCGCACTACAAACACCTGTAACTAATATTATTGGCGCGCCATTTTGTTGATACCTACATTCAAAACCAGTTGTTCCTGCTACAGAAAAAGGTAAATTTTCATAGGGCATATTGATCATTCCAATGGAGGAGATGGCCATTCCTGAAATTACTAAGGGTAATGTTGCAATGTCAATTTCAAGGCCATGATGTATTTCCCTAATTTGGCTTTGAATGTATTGCAAATAATAATCAAAACGACGCTCCAAATTGTCGTCGTTTTGACTTAGCCAATGATTGTGGTAAAATAATATACCTTTTTCAGAATGTGTTTCTGCAATCACATCAGCCTTCAAATTAGTTAACCTTAATCGGAAGCTAGTGGTCCCCCAATCACAACATAAAATATAATCTGCTTGCATATGACTAGCAATCTACTTTTAATTTAAGACATATTCTAAATAGCGAAACAGTTTTATTTAGCCAATAATAAAATAGGCGTTGTAATGCCATTTAAATCATACACCATTTTACCATTTCTGATGGTTGCTTGACATTCGAATTTCTTTGTCCCTGTCTCCTTGTGGCCTATACGATCAAAAAATCCAAAATTTCCTTCTCGAATTCCTAGGATAGCTACATCAGCAACCGAACCCACCGATAAATTTCCCAACTCCTCACGCTTAATAGTTTGTGCAGGCGCCCATGTGCTTGCCTTAATAATCGCAGGCACTTCCATACCCATTGTCATAAATATGGACATCACATTTAGCATATCCTTCATTGCATTATTCATACTTCCTGTATGTAAATCAGTACTAATTGTATTTGGATAAAACCCAGCTTTAATTGCAGGCAATGCTTGATCAAATGCAAAACTTGCACCACCAAACCCGACATCAAATACAATACCTCTTGCTTGTGCATTCTTTATGAATGGTTTTAATTGTCGCGTTTTAAAGTCAACAATTGGATCCCTTCTTTGCAATTCTGTAAAAGTATGTGTGTAAATATCGCCCGGTCTTAAATGCTTAAAAAATAATTCCTCTATAGATAAGGGGGCATGAGAGTCATCCCCTCCAAAATCAACAATCACAGGAATATCACCTGCTAATTTACCTGCAGCAACTGCGTTATCCACTGGCGTCCATTCTGCGTTTTCAAAATGCGCTACTTTAAATCCTACAATATCTTTTTTATTTTGCTTTGCAACATACGCAGCCATTTTAGCATCCATATCTCTTGCATCTTGCTCGTATGCACCGCCTCGCATACCCTCACCTACAATATTTAAAAATGATAATACCCTTGTTTGAGACACATCGATTACATTTTTCTTGAATACTGGGAAGTTTTTCCAACCAGCGCCACCGCAATCCACAATTGTGGTAACTCCTACCCTAAACGTATAGCCATCCGGCATTAATGCGCCATTGCCATCACTTAAATAACGATCAGGTTGCGTTCCTGCAAAAACGTGTCCGTGAATATCAATCAAACCTGGTGCAACAATTAAACCTTTTGCATTGATTACTTGCGCGGCACCTGTTGCATTTATGTTTTTTGCAACACTTGCAATTTTACCATCTTGAATGGCAATATCCATAACTTCATTGATGCCATTTTTTGGATCAATCACCAATCCCCCTTTTATAACAATACTATACGATTGCGCATTTGCGTTATAAAAAAATGTGATTAAACATAAAATTGAAATAAATACTTTTTTCATAATTTATTTTTTTAAAGATTAAGCTTTTGCTAATAATAATTCTTCCCTTACGCGTTTTGCTACAATTTTCTCTTCCCCTTCTTGTAACATAAATACGGTAATATTTATTCCAGTTCCATTTGCCATGACCTCAATGGAAGGACTTCCATTTCTTAATTTTAACATTAAGTCCTTATTGGTTGTTTTTACTTTTGATTCATCCCATTTAATAAAAAGAAGTGGCGTGTGATTCGCAATTGGTGGAACTGAAACTTCTGTTGTTACCCCTTCAATTGAATTAATAGCTGTTTTAATAGAATCAATTTTTGATTCCCACATTTTCCACTCTGCATCGTGGTCTTGATTGATGTATTTTTCAAGTGCCACATACATGCCTAATATTTCCTCTTTGTTCACTTTCATTCCGCGACCTATATTTCCACCACGAGGAGGCGCACTTAAGCGCGCTGCAGCGATCAATTCCTTTTTTCCCATTAATATTCCTGCACTTTGTGGGCCACACATTGCTTTACCACCTGATACACAAACCAAATCAAAGCCAAGGTCATTATACTTCCATAAATTGGAAACTGGTGGCACATCTGCAGCCATATCAATCATCGTTGGAATTTTGTGTTTTTTTGCAATCGCCACCCATTCCTCATGTTGGATTTTCCCCAATGGCGCATTGCTATTCAAAAACCACATCATGGCCGTTTTTTCATTGATTGCTTTTTCCAACTCTTGCACGGTTTCAATTTGAATAATTTTTGCCCCTGTGTTTGTTAATGCATGCACATATCCAATATTATGCCCTTTTTGTACAATCACTTCGGATTTCATACCTGTTACATCAGGTAGTTGTGCCACTTTTTTCATGTCCATCCCTGTTAATACGCCAGCAGTTCCTAACACCAATGCACTCCAACATCCAGCAGTAACTGTTGCTGCCTCTGCATGACATAATTCGGCAATCTTTTCGCCTACTTTATCTTGCACCTCATCTAACATGGCAAATTTCTTTGCCCCTTGTTTAATGGTCTCTACAACCTCATCATGCATTAATGATGCAGTCATCGCGGTGTAAGTACCCGCAGCATTTACAAATGTCCGAATGCCCAACTCTTTCAATATATCTCTTTTAGCAGCCGGCGTTTTTGCGAATGCTTTAGTTGGTATTAGGCCTGCAGCAACACCTGTCCCAATAGGTAACATGCTTGCGTATTTTAATAAGTCTCTCCTTTTCATATGTATAATTTTATAGTAATTTAATGAAAAAAGGGCTTAGTTGTTACTAAACCCTTTTTTTTACGATTGCAAAACCCATCTTTCCTAAAAGATCTTATAACTAATTTTGTTGTCCTGTTTTTGGACCTACATCCCACCACATTCTGCCCTGCAATAAGTCAACTGTTTCTTCAGAGAAACTTTGTCTTTTAATAGCCTCATTATAATTAGCTGTATTTACATTACGCTCATCCAAAGGAAGCGAGAACCTTCTCCACATTTTTCCTGCGGTTACATTTCCAGGATAAGAAACTAATGCGCCTGAAGTTGATTTCCAGTTTGCATAATTAAATATTGGATATTTTACTCTTCTCCAATCCGAGTATACCTCATAATCATCGCCTAACAAAGAAACCCATTTTTGCGTAGCAATTTGTTCAATTTTTTGATCAAGTGTACCACCAGATTTAAATGGATTCGCTAATAAATAAGCATCTACTGAAGCTGTAGGAATTACACCGGAGTGTGGCGCTACTGTTGGCCATAAAGCCCATTGCGCCATTGCTGCACGAACCGCTTTATTGTATGCATCTTCAGCAGTGAATCCAACTGTCCAACCTCTTACTGCAGCTTCTGATAATAATAAATAAGATTCTGCAGGGCCCATAGTAATAATTGGAGAACCTCTATCGATATATAATAAAGAAGGCTCTGAATAGCTATCAAAATCCGTAGGCTTTGTATTAATACTACCATTGATCATCCCTCTTTGTTTTGCAGGTGTGATATCTGCAGTGTATGTGCCACCAGCTGGCACCCAAACAACCGATAGTACTGGCAATCTTGGATCTGATGTCGCTTTTAAATGATCGATAAATTTAGCAGACCACTTACTTCCTTCTACATTATCACCCCCTGGACTAGTAAAGTCACCGGCAATCATCCCATCTACTCTTGGATTAAATTGCCCTGTTACATTTGCATATTTTATATACGCAATATCTGCATTGTCAATCATCACCCCGCCAGCAGCTGCTTTCTCCACCCATGCTTTTGCAGTTGCAGCATCTACTTCTGACATACGCATACCCAAGCGAAGCATCAAGGTATAACCAAATTTTTTCCATTTAGTTACATCCCCTTTAAAGTAAGGATCTGCAGCACCAAATACGTTTGCTTTTGATGGATCCATTGATTTTAAAGCAGCTTCTAACTCAGAAAGCATGGCAGCGTAAATAGATTTTTGTGTATCATATTTTGGCTTTAACCCTTCTATTCCTTTCATCGCTTCGGAGTAGGGCATGTCACCCATCAAATCAGTTTGTTGATGAAAAGCCAAAATTCTTAAAATTTCACATGCTGCTTTTTTATTTACATCATCTGCTGAAGTTAATTTGGCTTTTAATTGAACCAACCTATTCCATTGATTATTATAAATAGCAAATGTTCCAGCAGTTCCATTGAAGTTGTAAAATTTATCACCTACAGCAGGCACTTCCTTATAGGTTGAAAAATATTGCAAGCCTTGTCCTAGTGCCCTGTAGTTTTGTCCAGGAACACTCGCGAGTGCAGCTGCAGTAAAAGTATATTCAGGAACAATATACGTGATCGCATCAGGATTAATATTGATGTCGGTCAAACTTCCTTTTTTACAGGAAGGGAACGAACTCATCAAAATTATAAGCCCTGTTAAGTAAAGTATTTTTGATATTATCTTTTTCATATTCTTAAATTTAATTGAGTTAGAATTTTATATTCAAGGTAAATCCAATATTTCTAGTTGTTGGCATCGCCACACCTTGGCTACCTTGTGCATTTCCTACAGTCTGTTGCATCTCTGGATCAATTCCAGCTTCTTTAATCAACTTGTCTTGATATAAAATAGCTAAGTTGGTAGCAGTAATGCCAATAGATGCCGATTGCACTTTCATAAATTTAATGGTACTAGAAGGAATATTATATCTTATTACCATTCTTCTCAATTTTACGAAATCTGTTTTATAAACAAATTGACCAGGATAAGCACTTCCTAAGTTATTATAGTAAGTATCCAAATCCACTTGCGCCCATTGTTTGGTAAATGGCGCTCCTGATTGATCAACGCCAGTGACTGTTAATCCAGCAGGATTATCCCTACCTGGTAAAGTAACAGGCGTTAAACCAAATCTGGTTGCATATTGCATCATATTACTATAACCTACTGCACCAAATTTTGAATCTATATCCACGGTCATACTGAATTTTTTGTAGGAGAATGTATTACTTAATCCCATCAAATAAGGTGAGTTACCCACCCCTAGATCCTTTAACTCTCTATCCTGATACCCTGTTGCTTTGTTATAGATTAAGGTACCGCTTGCGTTTCTTTTCATTACAAAAGCGCGAACAGTAGAATAAGGCAATCCAACTGCATTAATCATAGTAGGACCTCCAATACCACTTCCTAATGAAAGTACATCAATGCCTGGTGCCAACTCTACGATTTCACTTTGGTTGTAACTAAAGTTGTAAACGATGTTCCAACTAAAATTAGTTTTCTTAATTGGATTACCACTCAAAGTAATTTCCCATCCCTTATTAGTAATCAAGCCCATGTTTTGTGGTCCAGCTGTATACCCTGTTGCATTTGAAATTGGTGGCGCTAATATATCATTCTTTGTTCTTCTAGAATAATAGTTAACATCAATGCCTAATCTATTGTCCAACATTCTTACATCAAAACCACCTTCAATGGTTGTAGCTGTAATTGGTCTAATATTTGGGTTAGGTAAGATATTTGGATTACTTAATGTTGGAAGCCCATAGGCATTTAAATTACTTATGGAGTAAATTTGATTAATACTTCCTGCATTAACCGTTGCACTTCCTACTTCAGCCCATGATGATCTTATTTTTGCAAAGTCAATAAACTTAGGCATTTTAACTACATCAGATAAAATAAAACTACCTCCAATGGAAGGATAAAAAATGGAATTAAATCCTGGATTTAAAACTGAGAACCAATCATTTCTTCCAGTAATGGTTAAGAAAAATAAATTATCGTAATCCAAATTCGCTTCACTGAATAAAGAATTAGTCGCATCAGATGCAATACCTGCAAGCGATAAAGAACTTGAATTTGCCAAATCCCTATTCACCAAGTTGGTGATACTATATAAATTCGACACAATCCATTGTGTTCCATTGGCGGTATTACTACTATAATCATTTTTTTCCTGGTTCGCTCCTGCCATTAAATTCAAGCCGATTTTATCACCCATAAAACGATTATTATAATTCATAATACCTTGGAAAGTAGTTTTATTAGATTGCTCCTTTCCTGATCTATAATAACCCAATGGCGTAAATGCATTTGTTTTTGGCACATAGTTTGATTCCGTATAATAAATTGAATTCAATGCTACGGTACCTTTGAAGAATAAATTCTTAGCTAAATTAACTTGCAAACTTGTTCTTCCTATTAATCTTTGTTGATCGTCTTTATTATTTATTTGATAAGCTGCATAATAAGGGTTAACAGCTGCTGGCACCGGATTCCATTCAAGCTCTCTGCCTGTAACTGCGTTAATACCC
>CAJBLA010000055.1 GCA_903953815.1 uncultured Bacteroidota bacterium
ATCAACTATTATTTAAAATAAAATGAGAACAAACCTAAATAAGCGTTTAACGAACGATTGTTTTAAGGTTTTGAAGTAAAACAAGATTAAATTTATAGATACATATATAAGTATACATTATGGAACTAAATAAATATTCAAAAATAATTACACTGGATCCTACCCAGCCAGCAGCGCAAGCGATGTTTTATGGTATTGGATTAACGGATGCTGATTTGCATAAAGGACAGGTAGGTGTGGTGAGTATGGGTTATGATGGAAACACCTGTAATATGCATTTGAATGATTTAGCTGCAGAAGTAAAAAAGAGTATTTGGGAAAACGATTTAGTGGGGTTAACCTTTCATACGATTGGCGTAAGTGATGGTATGAGCAATGGTACTCCTGGTATGCGTTTTTCCTTAGTGAGTCGCGATGTAATTGCAGATAGTATTGAAACAGTTTGTGGCGCACAATATTATGATGGATTAATTACCGTTCCAGGTTGTGATAAAAATATGCCAGGATCATTAATTGCAATGGGTCGATTAAATCGTCCTTCCTTAATGTTATATGGTGGTACCATTGCACCAGGACATTACAAAGGACAGGACTTAAATATTGTTTCTGCATTTGAAGCCTTAGGACAAAAAATGGCAGGACAATTGGATGAAGCAGATTTTAAAGGAATTGTGCAACATGCCTGTCCGGGTGCAGGCGCTTGTGGTGGTATGTATACCGCGAACACAATGGCATCAGCTATTGAAGCACTAGGAATGAGTTTACCTTATTCCTCTTCTAATCCAGCATTGAGTGATGAAAAGAAACAAGAGTGTAAGGATGCGGGTGCAGCCATTCGATTATTATTAGAACGAGATATTAAGCCTCGAGATATTATGACACGCAAAGCATTTGAAAATGCAGTAGCGGTTATTATGGTATTGGGTGGAAGCACGAATGCAGTATTGCATATGATTGCAATGGCAAAAAGTGTGGGCGTAAGTTTTACGCAGGATGATTTTCAAATAATTAGTGATAAAATTCCAGTGTTGGCCGATTTCAAACCCTCTGGAAAATATTTAATGCAGGATTTACATCAGTATGGTGGCGTGCCTGCAGTGATGAAATATATGTTAGCACAAGGATGGTTACATGGAGATTGTTTAACGGTAACTGGAAAAACAATTGCAGAAAATTTAGCTAGCGTACCTGATTTAGATTTTGACCAACAAAAAATAATCTATCCAAAGGAAAATCCGATCAAAGCAACAGGCCACTTACAAATCATGTATGGCAATTTAGCAACGGGTGGAAGTGTTGCAAAAATTTCAGGAAAGGAAGGCGAACTATTTGAAGGTCCAGCGCGTGTATTTGATGGAGAGCATGCATTAATTGAAGGAATTAATTCAAAAAAGATACAACCAGGTGATGTAGTCGTTATAAAAAATGTTGGACCGATTGGTGCACCGGGTATGCCGGAGATGTTAAAACCAACCTCTGCCATTATTGGTGCAGGATTAGGAAAGTCAGTGGCATTAATTACTGACGGACGCTTTAGTGGCGGCACCCACGGATTTGTGATTGGACATATTACACCGGAGGCATACAAAGGTGGATTGATTGGTGTGGTGGAAGATGGAGACATTATTGAATTAAATGTTCCAAAAAGAACCATGACTTTAAAAGTAGATGAAGCAACTATTGCAAAAAGAAGAGCAGCACAACCAGCGCCAGTTTTAAAAGTGACCAATGGGGTGCTTTGGAAATATGCAAAGTTGGTGAAGGATGCAAGTGAAGGATGCGTAACGGACGAAAATTAAAAAAATGATTTTATGGAAACGATAATTGCAAAAACAACAGAACAAAAAGTGGAAGCGAAAATAGCTCCAACTACTTTGACTGGTTCGCAAGCGGTACTCGAAGCATGTATTGCGGAAGGTGCTGATACCATATTCGGTTATCCGGGGGGTGCCATCATGCCCATCTATGATGCGTTGTATGATTATAATGACAAACTAAAACATATTTTAGTAAGACATGAACAAGGTGGAATACATGCTGGACAAGGTTATGCGCGTACCTCTGGAAAAGTAGGTGTGGTTTTTGCAACGAGTGGTCCAGGTGCAACTAATTTAGTAACAGGCTTAGCAGATGCAATGATTGATAGTACACCCTTGGTATGTATCACTGGCCAAGTGTTTGCACATTTATTAGGCACAGACGCATTTCAGGAAACAGATATTATTAATATCACCATGCCGGTTACGAAATGGAATTATCAAATTACCGATGCCACTGAAATCCCAGGCATATTGGCTAAGGCATTTTATTTGGCAAAAAGCGGACGACCTGGTCCTGTACTCATTGACATTACAAAAAATGCACAAATACAATCCTTCAATTATGAAGGATATACCCCTTGTAATCATATCCGCAGTTATCGTCCAAAACCGGTGATTCGTAAAAACTTTATTGATGAGGCAGTGGCATTAATTAATAATGCAAAAAAACCATTGGTCATTTTTGGACAAGGAGTGATATTAGGAAAAGCAGAAAATGAATTTAAAAAGTTTATTGAAAAATCGGGCATGCCAGCTGCATGGACCATTTTAGGATTGAGCGCATTGCCAACGGATCATCCACAAAATGTGGGTATGTTGGGTATGCATGGAAATTACGGCCCCAATGTATTAACGAATGAGTGTGATGTATTAATTGCAGTGGGTATGCGTTTTGATGATCGCGTTACAGGCCGATTGGATAAATATGCAAAGCAAGCAAAAGTGAT
>CAJBLA010000056.1 GCA_903953815.1 uncultured Bacteroidota bacterium
CTTATCTAGTAATTCGCTTTGCGGAACCACATAGTTGGCTAAGCCATAATTCATGGCCTGTGTCGCATTAATGGTTTTACCAGTTATGATTAATTCCATGGCCCTGCCTTTGCCTACTCTTTGGGTTAATCTTTGCGAGCCACCATAACCTACCATGATGCCTAGGTTTACTTCAGGCTGTCCAAAAGTGGCGCTTTCGGATGCAATCACAAAATGGCAACTCATGGCTAATTCGCACCCACCACCTAATGCAAATCCGTTCACACAAGCAACTACTGGTTTAGGACAATGCTCAATTTTTGAGAATACGGCTTGACCTCTTTTTGCAACCGCTATTGCTTGCTCTTTGGTTAAGGATTCAAATTCTTTTATATCTGCACCAGCCACGAAGCTTTTAAGTCCCGCACCGGTGATAACCACACTTTTAATTTCTGGAAATTTATATACGCGATCCATAACCGCATCCAAATCATTGATGACTTGTTTGTTCAATGCATTTAAAACATCAGGGCGATTAATGGTAATGATTAAGGTGTGGTCTTCTAATTTTGTAAACAAAGTTTGGAACGACATAATAAAAAATTTAATTTTTATTGCACCTTATTTTTTGTGTTTCGCCACCCATTCTCGAATATAGGTTGCGATATCAGTGGTATTAGTGCCAGGTGCAAATAAGGTACCAATACCCATCTCTCTTAAAACAATACTATCTTGTTCAGGTATAATTCCGCCACCTGTTAGTAATACATTTGTCAATCCTTTTTCCTGCATTAGTTTGTAAACTTTTGGAAAAACGGTCATATGTGCGCCAGATAAAATACTAATACCTATCGCGTCCACATCTTCCTGTAAGGCAGCTTGTACCACCATTTCAGGACTTTGGCGAAGGCCAGTATAAATGACTTCCATTCCGGCATCTCTTAAAGCGGTTGCAATAATTTTAGCGCCACGGTCATGTCCGTCTAATCCAACTTTGGCGACTAATACTCTTATGGGTTTCACATTACTCATGTTAAGTGTTACTACAATTTACATTATTTATTGGAAAGTAATTTTAAACTATACGCGATTCTTTCTTTCGCGTCTTTTAATTCAATAGCCTGAATGATTTCAAAAACACCTGGTCCAAATTTACCACCCACTAACATGATTCTAAAAGGCAACATAAGGTCACCTGGTTTTATTTCATGGGTTGCGGCAAGGGCTTTAAAATGTATTTCAAGATCAGCCGCTATTGGATGGGTATCGCCCTTACTGATCATTGTTTCATAATCGGCAGTCAATGCGGTAAAAAAGGCTTGCTTTTTCTCCTCCCATTTTGTTAGTATGGACGCTGTGTCAATCTCTGTTGGTGCTTTAAAAAAGAAACTGCCTTGGGTAATGAAATCGGTTAGTAAATGACATCTGTCTTTTATAAGTCCAATTACTTTGACCAAATAGGCGGGCTCGTGAACTTCAATTTGTGCATCATCATAAAATGGTTTTACTAATGAAGCAAGTTTGTCATTGTCTGTCTTCTTGATCCATTCTTGGTTGAACCATTTAGCTTTTTCGTAATCAAATTTTGCACCACCTTTATGCACACGCGCTAGTGAAAATTGCGCAATTAATTCATCGATGCTAAAAATTTCTTTGTCTGTGCCATCATTCCATCCTAATAAAGCTAATAAGTTGATTAATGCTTCAGGAAGAAATCCTCTTTCCTTAAATCCAATGGTTTGTTCTTTTGTATTGGGATCCATCCAGTCCATGGCAAATACCGGGAAGCCTAATCTTTCTCCATCACGCTTACTTAATTTTCCATGCCCTTCCGGTTTTAATATCAATGGCAAATGTGCCCATTGTGGCATATGATTTAAGCCAAATAAATATTTCCAAAGTAAAATATGAACGGGTGCGCTGGGAAGCCATTCCTCTCCACGAAAAGCATGTGTAATTTTCATTAAATGATCATCTACCACCACAGCTAAATGATAAGTTGGCATACCATCTGCTTTTAATAAAACTTTATCATCTACCGTACTTGTATCAAAGGAAACTTCACCGCGAATTAAATCATCAAAGGACAAAGTTTCTTGTTCCGGCATGATAATTCTTACTACATAGGGCGTATTATTTTTTAATAAATCATTCACTTCATTTTCGCTTAATGAAATAGAATTTTTCATTTCCTTGCGATGTGCCTTATTGTATTGGAAATTGGGAATTTCGTTTCTTTTGTTTTCCAAATCAGCAGGGGTGTCAAATGCATAATAAGCATAGCCGTCAGCAATAAGTTGGTCTGCGTATTTTTTATATAATTGTTTGCGTTCGCTTTGGCGATAGGGCGCATAGGCGCCACCCACTGCTGGGCTTTCATCCGGGGATAAGCCGCACCAAGCTAATGTGTCCATAATATATTGCTCTGCACCAGGCACGAAACGAGATTGGTCGGTATCCTCAATTCTTAATATAAACTCCCCACCATGATGTTTTGCAAATAAATAATTAAATAAAACGGTTCTTACCCCGCCTATATGTAACCCGCCTGTAGGAGAGGGCGCAAACCTTACTCTGACCTTTGAATCCATGCTATAAACTATTTACACAAAGATAATATTCAATTGGGCAAAAGAACTATTTATCTTTGGGTATGTATTTGATTAAAACACC
>CAJBLA010000057.1 GCA_903953815.1 uncultured Bacteroidota bacterium
AAGTAGTTGTTGTCGTTGGTGCAAAAGCAGTTCCATTAGTGACACCTCCTGACCATGTATAACTTGTAGCGCCTGCTCCAGCTAATGTTGCATTTGATCCTATACATATCGCACCACTTGCAGGTGTTGATGTAGCTGTAATAGTTGGTAAACTATTTACTGTAATTATATATGGCAATGATGTTTCAGTACATCCATTTGAATTAATTGCAGTTACAATATAACTGCCTGAATTATTTACATTCAAATCTTGAGAAGTTTCACCAGTTTGCCATGTATAATTATAAATACCAGCCGGAGTTGAATTAGCAGTTAACGTAGTTGAATTTCCTTGACAAAAGGTTGCAAGTCCTGAATTAGTAATTGTTGGTTTTGTTGGCAATGTGAATGTAACTTGATCTGTTCCTGAAGTAGCACCATAAGCAACAGTTGCTGAATAGGTAACGGTTGTAGCTGGCGATGTAGCAACAGGATTTACATTGATCTTATTTCCAGTTTGCCCTGTTGACCAAGTTACTGTCGTATTTAAATTATCAATATCAATGAACTTTATCCCATCTAATGTTGCAACAAAAAGTCGATTACCAATTATTTCCATTCGGTTTGAAGAATCTCCGTAATTATTATTTGGCGCTCCCCCAGGTCCATAATTAAATGAACCAGCTGTAGGGAAATTAATTTTATCAAGTTGTTTAAAAGTTGTGCCATTGTCTTTTGAATAATAAACCTGTCTTTTTGATATAAACATTTCATTCTTTGTAAATAAAATGTCTTCAGGATATGAACCATTACTATTTGTAAGATTTAAGTCATTGACTTTCGTAAAACTTGCCCCTTGATTATTACTTAAATATAATGGTGATACCCCGCCTTCAATTACATAAACTTTACCGTTACTGTCAGAGCGAATTATTTGAACCCCATATGAACTTGAAATTTTATTCCAGGTTACACCTGCATCAGCTGATTTATATAATACTTTACCGTCATAGCCATTACCACCAGAATAAATATTTCCATATATATCTTTTGTGACAGAATTTGGATCAAAATTAGGAACCTTTTGTTGCCAACTAATCAAATCACCAATTGAAGACCAAATACCTCTACTAGATCCTTTTACTGTTAAGACAGAAAAATTAGTGCCAAATAAAATATCCATTGGGCCACAGCCACCACCAAAATCCTGCAATTGTTTCCATGTAACGCCTTCATCAACGGATTTATAAATTCCATCATTATTGGTTGAAGCATAAATCACATTATTTTGATCAACACCAAGTGCCATAAAATTAGTACCGCCTAAATTTGGAAACCCAGTCATTTGATCCCAAGTTTCCCCTCGATCAATACTTTTGAATATTTTTTGACTATTCAATGCTGCTAAGGCATACAAGTTGCCATGCAAATCCTTCTTTATATTATAAAACTCAATACCCGATTTTTTTGTTTGCCATGTTGCATATTTTGAAAATGCACTATCAATGGATAATACCTGCGTCGTGCTATTACAAATACTAGCATCAGAATTTATGATATTTATTTTGAGTACTCTTATATCAGAAGATGCATTACAAGTAGTTGTTTTATCTGTAACCTTGACTTGATAAGTTGTTGTAACAGTTGGTGATACCGTAATATTTTGTGTGCTATATGACGTTGACCATAAATATGATAATTCCTGATAGGGAGTATATTTAATATTATCATACCTGCTAACGTCATAAGCCCCAACTCTAATTGCACCCCTTGGATTAGTAATTGCAGAGGGTAAAGCACCATCAAAAATTACAGCACTATTTAACCATACCTTTAATGTGGTTTTAGTGATATAAACTTTTATTTTATACCATGTATTATTAGCTACTGGATTACTAGCCGCACCACCAATTTTAACTCCTTTAAAATAGATATCCCATCCTGGATTATCTGTTCCACTTGGTCTTGAACCTATCATCAACACACGATTCACCCAAGATCCCGATTGTTCCATAATTCCAAAACTCTGATCCGAAATACCAGAGGCACTAAATGCATCAACTTCATATGTTCCATAACCAAAATCTTCTCTTAATGTTTTCATCTCTGCATCACTACAACAATTATTTGCACGAACCAGCTCAACCCCTTTCCCAGTTTGTCCATTATTAGTTAGAGCAATGGTACCACTTGATGTGGCTAGTGTTGTAAAATCATTTAATGAATTGGTATTTGTAAAATCATAAACTACTGTTTTATCTGTACTATTAAGTAAACCATGCGAACTAAGTGTTACCGAATTTCCTGATAAAATAGTTGTATCATTATTAAAAAGCTTAGCATCAATAATACTTAAATATGTGCTATCCTTACTTGAACAATTTGAAGAATTGGTAACCGTAACAAAATAATTTTGAGTCACATCTGTTGTTATATACCTTGTTGTAGCTCCATTACTCCATAAATAAGTTGAATACCCTGGACCTGCATCTAAAACAGTTTTTACTCCACATACTTTTGTAGTATCTGTTAAACTATTTATGACAGGTGAAGCATTTACGGTAACCAACCCAGAAGCACTTGCGCTTGTACATCCATTATTATTTGTGATTCTTACATTATACGTTCCTGCTTTGGTTGA
>CAJBLA010000058.1 GCA_903953815.1 uncultured Bacteroidota bacterium
CCATGAGTTTTTTAGGAAAGTTATTTGGGAAAAAAGAAAAGGAGTCCTTAGACCAAGGCTTAGAAAAAACCAAACAAGGTTTTTTTGAACACATTTCTAAAGTCATCATTGGTAAAACAACGGTGGATGATGCTTTGTTGGATGAATTAGAGGAGGCATTAATCGGAGCCGATGTAGGCGTGGATACAACACTTTCATTAATTGAACGAATACAAGAACGTGTAAAAAAGGAAAAGTATGTTTCCACTTCAGAATTAAATAAACTATTGCATGATGAAATAGTTAGTTTGTTAGTAGAAGCACCCTCGGATCAAATGGGCTTTGAACCTCCGGCAAATAAAAAACCTTATGTGATATTAGTGGTTGGCGTAAATGGGGTAGGTAAAACCACGACTATTGGCAAATTAGCCCATCAATATAAGCAAGCAGGCAATCAAGTAATTTTGGGTGCTGGAGATACTTTTAGGGCTGCCGCTGTTGATCAGTTAACTATTTGGAGTGAGCGTGTAGGCGTTTCAATTGTGAAACAGAATATGGGATCGGATCCAAGTGCAGTTGCATTTGATACGGTTCAATCAGCCATTGCAAAAAATGCGGATGTGGTGATCATCGATACTGCTGGACGTCTTCATAATAAAGTACACTTAATGGATGAGTTGAATAAAATTATGCGTGTGATTCAAAAGCAATTACCAGATGCACCACATGAAGTTTTATTGGTCTTGGATGGTTCTACCGGTCAAAACGCATTGGAACAAGCAAAACAATTCATGGCGGTCACAAATGTAAACGCTTTGGCAATCACAAAATTAGATGGCACTGCAAAAGGTGGTGTTGTTTTAGCAATTGCGCATCAATGTAAAATACCAGTAAAATATATTGGTGTTGGAGAACAAATTCATGACTTGATTTTATTTGATAAAAACGAATTTGTGGATTCTCTGTTTACCTTAAAAAAGGAATAAAGATATAAGGGCGAACAGCTAATTATATTGGGGCCTTATTTTATCGTATAGCGAATTCCAATACCGCCCCAACCTAAATCAAAATAACTAGCACCTACAAAATTAAAGGCGGGCTGTATATCTACGCTTATGTTAATGGGCGCATTTTTTAATTTATAATCTAGTCCTAACATACCATCTGCACCAACAGCAACCCCTGCGCTTTTTGCAGGATTATTGAGTTTGTATTTTTCACTCCACAAATTAAAATGACCGCCATAGCCAATATACCAAGTAAGGTTTTCGGCATTAGCAAATGGAAAATATTTTTCATTTAATATGGTTAATTGAAAACCATCTATTGAAATAAAACCAATGCCTTCAACCGCTTTATTTCGTGTGTAAAAGCTTCTGTAGCTGATGGCACCAGGATTCAATTTAAAACCAATCGCTTTTTTATAGGGACTTGTATATTGTTCATTACTGGTTTGGCTATTTGCCAAGTAGGTAATTAACAAAAAGCAAACGGATGCAAAAATTCGGGTTAATTTCATAAGTATCCTTTAGGGGTATACAAATTTAAGGGTAATTATTTTTCAAAATTGTTTAATAATTGCTAAAATGGGCAAAAACAAGGATGAATGGAGCTATGAAATCTTGTGAATAATGTTTAGGTTTGTAGCATGTATAGTTTTCAAGAATTATCAGAAAAATTTAATAAGGAATTTGACCATCCTCATTTTCCTGAAAGCCCTAATACTTTGTATGCGCCCGGTGAATATTTTTTAAATATTGGGGGCAAACGTATTAGACCTGTGATGTGCTTATTGGGTAATGAACTTTTTAGTGATATCCATCCAGATGCCTATCAACTAGCCAACGCGGTAGAATTATTTCACAATTTTACTTTGGTCCATGATGACATGATGGATGCCGCAAGTTTGCGTCGAGGTAAAACAACCGTGCATATAAAATATGGTGATAACACAGCGTTGCTGGTGGGTGATGTGATGATGATTCGTGCGTATGAGTATATCCAAAAAATTCAGCCAACCCATTTGTCTAAAATATTACAAATCTTTAATACTACTGCAAAGGAGGTTTGTGAAGGGCAACAATTGGACATGGATTTTGAAAAAATGGAAAAAGTGAGTTTGGATGCGTACATAGAAATGATCACTTTAAAAACTTCTGTATTATTAGCCGCTAGTTTGGAAATGGGGGCAATTATCGGTGGGGCGAGTGAAAATAATTGTAAACAATTATATGAATTTGGAAAAAAAATTGGGATCGCTTTCCAAATACAGGATGATTACTTAGATGCATTTGGTGATGCAGCGCTTTTTGGAAAAGAACCAGGGGGGGATATAAAGCAAAATAAAAAAACCTTCTTATTAATACATGCCTTAGAAGTTGCTAATGCAAAACAAAAAACAGAATTACATGAATTAATGAAGTCAGATGCGGCAGATAAGGTGGAGAAAGTTTTAGCTATTTTTAAAGCTTGTAAAGTAGATGCATGGGCTGAGGAGTTAAAAGCCAAGTATATGAATGAAGCATTTGCGCATTTGGATAATATTGCCGTAGTTGAAAAGCGCAAGCAACCCATTATTGACTTAGCGCATTATTTAATGAATCGAACAAAATAAATTAATTTCCTTATGTCTATTTTTAGAAAAAAGTCAATCGATAAAATTGTACAGGATGCTGCTGCTGGCTTGAGTGATGGACATAGTTCTAGCGGTTTAAAAAAAGTATTAGGTGTTCGTGATTTAACTTTTATGGGGATTGCGGCAGTGGTAGGTGCTGGCATTTTTTCTACCATCGGTACTGCAGCATTTCATGGGGGGCCAGGTATTTCTTTATTATTTGTCATTACTGCAATAACTTGTGGGTTCAGCGCATTGTGTTATGCCGAATTTGCAAGCAGAGTTCCTATTGCAGGTAGTGCCTATACTTATGCCTATGTAACCTTTGGAGAATTAATTGCGTGGATTATCGGATGGGCGTTGATTTTGGAATATGCCATTGGTAATATAGTGGTGGCTATAAGTTGGAGCGGGTATTTTGTAAATTTATTAGAAGGTTTTCATATTCATTTGCCAGGTTGGTTGTCTACCAACTTTGAAACAGCCCAACAAGGGTATGAGGAAGCAGTGAAACATTTGGCTGCTGGTGGTACTCGGGAAACCTTTAGTAAACTAGCCCGGATTGGATATGATGCAATCACCAATGCACCGATGATTGGCAGCTGGAAAGTGATCTTAAATATTCCAGCTTTTGTAATTGTTATTTTAATTACCATTTTAGTATATCGTGGTATTACAGAAAGCAAAAAAACAACGAATGCGATGGTGATATTTAAAATCATCATTATCATTTTTGTTATTGTTTTAGGTTCTTTTTATGTAGATACTTCCAATTGGACCCCGTTTATGCCCAATGGATTTACTGGGGTATTAGCAGGTGTCTCTGCTGTATTTTATGCTTATATTGGTTTTGATGCCATATCAACGACAGCGGAAGAATGTAAGGATCCGCAAAGAGATTTGCCTAAGGGGATGATTTATTCTTTACTTATTTGTACAGTGTTATATATTTTAATTGCACTTGTGCTTACCGGAATGGTGAACTATTCATTATTAAAAGTGGATGATCCATTGGCGTTTGTTTTTGAAAAAATTGGAATGCATAAAGTAGGATATATAATTTCAATCAGTGCGGTAGTGGCGACTACAAGTGTATTACTCGTATTTCAATTGGGACAACCAAGAATATGGATGAGTATGAGTAGAGATGGTTTATTGCCCAAGAAATTCTCAAAAGTACATTCGAAGTTTGGTACACCTTCCTTTGCTACAATTGTCACTGGGCTATTTGTAGGTGTGCCCTCCTTATTTATGAGTATTGGTCGTATGACCGATCTTACCAGTATTGGTACTTTGTTTGCCTTTGTATTGGTTTGTTTTGGGGTATTGGTATTACCTAGATTGTCGCCTGATGTTAAAAAGAAAGCATTTCAATTACCTTATATTAATGGGCAATTCATTATCCCGGTTTTGGCTGCCATATTCATTTATTTTGGTCTTGATCGAATTTCCAGTGCATTTGTGGCTATTCAAACGGAAGGGTATCAGGAATTTTTATATTTAATTTTTGTCTTTGTATTGATCATCGTAGCCATACTTAGTTTTATTCGTAAATACTCGGTGATTCCAATTGTTGGCGCCATGTGTTGTATGTATTTGATGATTGAAATTCCGCCAGTAAGTTGGTTGTGGTTTTTTGTTTGGATGACGATTGGCTTGGTTTTTTATTCTTTTTATGGTCGTCGTAAAAGTTTATTGGCAAAGGAAGAAGGGGTTTCGTAAATTTTTGAATTATGAAGTATCAGGTCGGGGATGAAATATTAGTGTTGCATAGTAATGAGGAGGGTATCATTATTGATATCATGAATGATAAAATGGTCATGATTGAAGTGCGGGGTGTGAAGTTTCCAGCTTATATGGATCAAATTGATTTTCCTTATTATAAAAGATTTACGGAGAAAAAATTATTCCAAGAAAAAAAAGTACCACAAAAAATATACATAGATCAAATCCCCAAAGAAAAACTTCAAAAAAATGATAGTAAGGAGGATGATGGGGTGCATTTAAATTTGGTACCCAAGTTTAGCATGGATGATTTTAATGATGAAGTGGTGGAAAATTTAAAAATATTTTTATCCAATCGAACCAGGGTAAGCTATCAATTTGATTACAATCAAATGTTTTCTGGTCATGCCGATTTTTCAATTGCTTCTTCCATCCCGCCACATACGGATTTTTATATTCATGACATTCCATTTTCGTCGGTGAATGATGGCTTAAGTTTTAGTATTGATTTTTCATTAACTGAACCACATAAAAAAAAGGCAGATCATTTTGAAACCCAAGTAAAAATAAAGCCTAAGCAATTATTTCAACGGATTGAGGATTTAAAGGAGCATCAAAAAACAACCATTTCCTATCCATTATTTGAAGTGTATCCTGATAAAATTGAGGACAATCACATAACCATCGATGTATTGCGAAATGCTGGATATAAAGTATACGATGTTTCTAAAATAAAACAAAATTTACCAGCTGCACGGTCGGTGGTTGACCTACACATTGAAAAATTAATAGATAAGCATAGTCATTTAAACAATGCTGAAATTATCCAAATTCAATTAGAAGCTTTTGAAAAGTGGTTTGAGTTGGGACAACTAAATAGTTTACCATCCATGATCTTTATCCATGGAGTGGGTAAGGGTAAATTAAAGGCGGAAATTCATGAGTTATTAAAAATGAAAAAAGGCGTTAATCGATTCATCAACCAATATTCTGATTTTTATGGTTTCGGAGCCACCGAGGTATTCTTTGAATACTAACTTATCCTTTTTAATTGTATTTGATTGGCGGCTATATACTTCATATTGCGATTTTAAGCCCATTTAACTTTGGAACTTACCATTTCTTACCAAATTTTATTTTACTACCTTTGCACTACTACAAACCCGAGCTATCGTGGCAAGCAATTGCCAAGGAAAGTCCGGACAGCATAGGGTAACCCACCGGTGAATAGCCGGCGTCCCAGCAATGGGGCAGAGAAAGTGCCACAGAAAATAACTACCTCGCAAGAGGAAAAGGTGAAAATGTACGGTAAGAGCGTACAGATATTGCAAGTAATTGCTTTATCGGGTAAACCTTGGGTGCTGTAATGCCACGTAAAGGAGCGCTTAAGAACGACTCGTTCAAGTTCCAGGGTAGGCAGCAAGACTTTAACAGCAATGTTAAGGCTAGATAAATGATAGTTTAGAAACAGAATCCGGCTTATGAGGCTTGTAGTACTTTTTTTTATTAATTAAAACTAGATCATGACGATTGAACAAATTAAGCGCATGAAGGACCAGTTAAGCGTCCTAAGGAGGTTTCTTTGACGTCGATAACCGATTATATAAAGTAGCAACAGATAAACAATTGTCTTTATCTCCCGGTTTTTGGGATGACAATGCACGTGCGACTGGCACGATGAAGGAAATTAAATTAAATGAATATTGGATTCATCTTTTTCAAGCAGTCGAAAATAGCTTAGAAGATTTTATAGTATTATTTGAATTTTGGAAAGGGGGCGACGCCACTGAACAAGAAACACAGGACGCCTATAACAAAGCCATCACAGCTATTGAAGAAGCTGAATTTAAAAGCACATTAAATAAACCAGAGGATGAGTTACCTGCCGTAATGCAAATTAATCCTGGTGCGGGTGGTACAGAAAGTCAGGACTGGGCGGAAATGCTTTTACGCATGTATACCATGTATGGTGAAAAGCAAGGTTGGACTGTAAGTTCATTGGATTATCAGGAAGGAGATGGCGCAGGCATTAAGTCGGCTACCATACAATTTGATGGCCCCTTTGCATTTGGATTTTTAAAAGCAGAATCTGGAGTGCATCGTTTGGTGCGAATTTCACCATTTGATAGTAATGCGAGGAGGC
>CAJBLA010000059.1 GCA_903953815.1 uncultured Bacteroidota bacterium
TATAAAATGAAATCTTTGATAAACAACCATGTCACTCCCCCTACAGCAACTTAAAAGCCGTCCCCCCGAGTACTCGGGGGGACGGCTTTTAAGTTGCTGTAGGGGGAGTGACATGGTTGTTTATCAAAGATTTCATTTTATAACCCTTCGGTTTTAAAAATGAAATCTTCACTTTTTGAAGTGACCATGATAAATTAATAAATAATTAGATTGTATTAAAATCTTTCTTCATCCGATTTCTAATATGTGTAATTCTTCTCCATACCTCCTTATATAATCAACCCTATAAATTTTTTTGGGGGTTTCAACTATATATTAGTTGGTAGCTAAGTTTTTATTTTTTGAATTATGTACTATTATTTATTTTCTGTGGGTAACTAGAGGTTATCAATTACTAATATCTAGTATACTTTTATGATAGAATCAGAAAATATCTAAAGAGTATTTCAGTACTAATTTATTCTATTATGTGAGTCAGTTACTTCAGTTCCATTATCTTTATTTCCTTGACTAAAAAATGTCCATTCTAATTTCGTAGAAGTTAGAATTATTGGTATTGATGATGAGCCAAGAAGGTGGGTATTATTTAAAGTTAATTGAAGTAAATTACCCGTTAATTTATAGTTATAATATTCTACTGCACCAGAATTATCAGTAGACACTGCCGTCCCATCATTTTTGAATAGAATTGTGTAGCCAACTAATTTTATATCATCTGTACCAGTTTTTGTTACAACACCTTTTGTATATTTTTTATAAATGCTTGATACAAGTTGCCACTTTCCAACTATAGAAATAGTAGTATTTGTATTTGATGTACTATCTTTTTTACATTGAGTTAATCCTATTAATATAAATATTAAAAAAATGTTTTTTATTAACTTTATCTGATTGCTAATTTTCATATGAATTTTATACTTGAGAAGTAAACCAAATTACCCACGCAAGGACAGATATTATCATAGATACAACAATTGTTATATTTACCACTCTTGACCACCACATTGTCTCCTCTTGCAAATCTTGTAAGATGTATGCTCTTTTTTCAAATGCTGACATTGTACTAAAATCACTCTGGGATATTTTATATTCTTTGAAGTCTAATTTACCTGTAGTATTTGGCATATTATTTTATTTTAATGTATTAAATATAGACTTATTAATTCCTGTTACAATAGTAAATCTTTAAAAGTCCAACCTAATAGTCCAACTTAACCCAAATAAAAAATCCCTATCAAATTGATTAAAAATATGATAGGGACTAATAGTGGCTGTAGGGGGAGGGATCGAACCTCCAAATGGCAGTTAGCTATAACACAAAGTTCAGTGGTCGACCCTGGTCGCCTATTGCTAGACGGCTCTATGTTACGTTTATCCCGTTATCCACGCCTTCGAGACAAGAAGGTACGTTTGCCTAATATTTCGTCACCCCACAATTTTTGTTTTATAATATCCAAGTTCAATGGCCGTTTTTCTTCTGTGACAATTAGCGCATCTTATATTACACTTTTTAATTTCTGTTTCTATTTTTTCAATAGAATTGTTTTGTATTATCTCACTTAAGTTATCTTTTTTATTTTCAAAGTGATCAAACTCAAGAACAATTGGATCACTTTCGCCGCAATCAATACATGACTTACCAACTAAGTAATCTCTTATAAATTGTCGGTTTCGTCCTCTAATTTTATTCTTTGATTCTAAACCAGCTTTTCTATTTCCTGCCAAATTTGTATTGTAAGTTTTTTTATCAGCTATTCTTCTGCATTCTTTACAATAAACATCTAAGCCATCTATATATTTTTTTGATTTCCTAAATTCTGTTTTTTGAATTTTACACTTCATACACGTTTTCATACAGTCACTTATTAATCAATAAGTTACAATAAAAATTACATGTAGACAATTAAAATGTCTGCCATAGGATATATTCTAAACATTTAAAAGAACTAATCATTTGAGTTTTTCTACTTATTTCCCTCATTTGATAAATCAAAACTAAAGTATTGGTCTTTATGTTGCAAATATTTTAATTATTTATTTTAAAATATAGAAAATCTTTAATAAATTGCTATTATATTTAAAAATAGTTAAAAATGGAGCCAAAAAATACCCCAAAATTGAACATTGACAAAAGCTTGGATAAGCTGGATTTGCAAATAATTCAAGCTATGATGGAAGATGCCGAAGTTTCCTATGCGGACTTAGGCAAACAGTTTTTTGTTTCAGGGGGTACCATTCATGTGCGTATCAAGAAATTAGAGGAGTTGGGCATTGTAAAGGGTAAACGCTTAGCAGTGGATTTAAAAGTGTTGGGTTACGACATTATCGCCTTTATTGGGATCTACCTTGAAAAAAGCTCCATGTATGATAATGTTGCGCAAGCTTTAAAAAATATCCCCCAGGTAGTTCGGGTAAATTATACCACCGGCAATTATAGCATGTTTGTTGAAATTGTATGCAAGGATATGCAACAACTTCGTTTTGTCCTTCACGATGAACTTCAAAATATTAAAGGGATTGAGCGCACGGAAACTTTGATCTCCTTGGAGGAAAGTTTTTCCCGTAATGTGAAGATTGTTTAATTTTTCAATTGTAAATTACATCAAATCTTTTTTTATGAAACCTTGTTTTCAACAGGATGGGCGTCGTAGTTTTTTAAAAAAATCGACGGCCTTGGTCGCATTGTATTTAACACCCAGCGTTTTTGTTAAAGCCTTTGCTGTGGATACGATTGTTCCAATGCCCATACCGAAAGAAAAATTAACGATCACTATTAATGGTAAAAAACTAAACCTTGAAATTGATGCTAGAACTACTTTACTTAATTTATTAAGAGAGGAGTTAGCGTTTACAGGTACTAAAAAAGGCTGTGAAATGGGACAGTGTGGTGCTTGTACGATTCATATCAATGGTAAGCGTACAAAATCATGTATGCAATTAGCATTAACCCATCAAAATAATAAAATCACCACCATCGAAGGATTAAGTGAGGGTGAAAAGTTACACCCAATGCAAGCCGCGTTTATAAAACATGATGCTTTTCAATGTGGCTATTGCACATCAGGTCAAATAATGTCGGCTGTAACTTGTGTAAGAGAAGGTAATGCTAAATCAAGAGCAAGTATTCAAGCTTATATGGATACCAATATTTGCAGATGCGGTGCTTATCAAAACATTGTGGATGCGATTGCTGAAGTAGCTAAAACTGGTGTTAAAATTTAACCTTATCAATTCAAGAAAATGAAATCAAATAATAATACAATATTTTGGGAAGATGAGCGCGTGGATGGTGCTGAAAAAGTAAATGGTAAAGCAAAATATGCAGCGGAGCATAGTTTGCCCAATATGGCATATGCTGTTTTTGTTACAAGCACTATTGCAAAGGGCAGCATTAAAAATATAGATACTTCCAAAGCATTAGCGATGCCTGGTGTTTTAGATGTAATTTATTATGCCAATTGCCCTAGCGTGCCTGGTTATATTTCCAATGCCGCTGAACGTCCTAAAAATGCAATTGAGTGGCGCGGTCATAAAGTATTACACGATAATAAAGTGCGTTTTTTTGGTCAACCCATTGCACTCGTTGTTGCGGATAGTTTTGAAAGTGCAAATGCAGCTATACGTTTTGTAAAAGCAGAGTATGCGCCTGAAAGTTTTGAAACTAATTTTGATAAAGCAAGATTGGACGCGAAAAATTTAAAAATAAACAGTAATTATAAACGCGGAACAGAAAAAAAGTTTAAAGAAGCCTTTGCATTTGTTGAATCTGAATTTAATATTCCTATTGAGGTGCACAATGCAATGGAATTGTTTGCGACTATTGCGCATTGGGAAGGAGAGGATAAGGTTACCTTATATGATAAAACGCAAGGTCCAAAAAGTACCCAATTTACAGTGTCCAGAACTTTTGGTATTCCAGATAAAAATGTAAGAGTAATTGCTGAAAATGTGGGTGGTGCTTTTGGAAGTGGTTTAAGAAGTTGGGCCAATGTGCCTGCTGCTTGTATCGCTGCAAAAAAACTAAATCGTCCAGTGAAGTTAGTACTCACACGTCCGCAAATGTTTTCATTGGTTGGTTACCGACCACAATCTTGGCAAAAATTGGGCATTGGCGCTGACGCTGCTGGAAATTTTGTGGGGATTAGCCATGAAGCCATTACGAATACTTCCAGGTATGAGGACTTCAGAGAAGGAATTGTGGATGCTTCAAAATTTTTATACGCCTGTGAAAATGTAGATACAAAATATCAGTTACTTCCACTTGATTTGAGTACGCCTGTATGGATGCGTGGTCCTGGAGAAGCAAGTGGGTGTTTTGCATTAGAAAGTGCGATTGATGAGCTGTCTTATAAACTTAAGATGGATCCGATTGAATTAAGATTAAAAAATTACACAACCATTAATCCTGAAAATAAACTACCATTCTCTGACATTAATTTAAAAGATTGTTATGCTTACGGAATAAATAAAATAGGTTGGAAAAATCGTCCTACTGTTCCTGGTTCTTTAAAGGAAAATGGGTGGTTAATTGGTTATGGTATGGCCGTGGGTATTTTTGGTGCAGGTAAAGGTTCTGCGTCAGTAAGAATAGTTTTAAGTAATGATGGTAAATTATTATTAGAATGTGGTGTAAGTGATATGGGCCCAGGTACGACCACAGCTATGACCATACTTGCTTCGGAGGCTATGCAAATGCCTATTCAAAAAATTAAATTTAAACTAGGGGACTCCGATTTACCTCCAGGTCCTTCACAAGGAGGATCAGGTACTACTTCAACTGTGGGATCGGCTGTTGATTTGGCTTGTAAAACATTACAACAAAAATTAAAGGAAATCGCCATTAAATCAGCGCCAGTTTTTGCTGGCATGAATGCGGAAGCGTTGGAGGTTAAAAATGAAATAGTGATTTCAAAAACAGATGCAAATGCAAAAATGGCTATTATTGATGTATTAAAATTAGCCAACCAAGATAAAATTGATTTAACCATTACCTCCAATGGAAAAACTGCAGCGCAATTGAAATTTACCAGCAATTCCTTTTCAGCGCATTTTGTAAAGTTGGGTGTGAATCCAAAAGATGGCACTATAAAAATATTACAAGTAGTTACTACTGGAGATGCAGGAAAAATCATTAGTCCTAAAACGGCACGAAGTCAAATGTTGGGCGGGGTTGTAGGTGGTATAGGTATGGCACTTTCTGAAAAACTAGAAATTGATCATAAAACTGGACAAATCATCAATGCCAGTTTTGGTGGTTATCATGTGCCATTGCATTCACAAATTCCACCAACGGATGTTTGGTTTGTCAATAAGCCGGATCCTAATATTAATGATATTGGTGCCAAAGGGATTGGTGAGATTGCATTGATTGGTTTAGCGGCTGCAATTACCAATGCAGTATATAACGCCACTGGAAAAAGGGTGCGCGATCTTCCAATAACCCCTGAAAAATTAGGATTTAAAAGTAAGGTTTAAAAACGGTTAACTTATAAATATTTACACAAACAAAAGGCGTCCCGATTCTCTGGACGCCTTTTGTTTTAAAGCAAGCAATCGTTATAAAAATTAATTATAATTTATATCCATCATCTGCTACTAATTGTGCGCAAATACGTCTGCGTGCTTCCTTGCTATTGAATGAATCCACTTTGGTGAATCTTTTTAAACCAATATTCATCATGCGTAATTCATCTCCATCCGCAAAACTATTTAAGGCGTCCTTGCCAGCTTTATTGATGGCATCGGCTGCATCATAAATATAAGTGCGAACTATATCTGCTTGAATGGTAGTAGCCGCTTCGCCTTTCATGGCAGTTAATTTTTCTAATCTTAATAAAGCAGATTCAGCATGATAAGTAATGATGGACATATCTGCAATATTCATTAATATTTCTTGCTCCTTGTTTAAGCTCATCATTAATTTTTGTACGGCTGCACCTGCCACCATTAAAATACATTTCTTAAAATTTGCAATGGTTTTTTTCTCTTTTGCAAATGCGCCTTCTTCTTCCGAGCCAAAATCAGGGATGCTCATTAATTCTTGTTGCACGCTCATCGCTGGTCCCATTAAATCTAATTTTCCTTTCATGGCGCGTTTTAAAACCATATCTACCGTAAGTAATCTATTAATTTCATTGGTCCCTTCATAAATACGATTGATACGACTATCACGATACGCTTTTGAAATTTGATATTCATCACTGTAACCATTACCGCCATGTATTTGTACGCCTTCATCTACGACAAAATCCAACGCCTCACTTCCAAACACTTTTAAAATGGCACACTCAATAGCATATTCTTCAGCAGCACCTAATAAGGATTCAGATAATGTTTTACCAGAGGCTAATAATAATTGCTCTTGCTCATCAATGTGATGCGATACTCTGTATAAAGTTGTTTCACCCACCCACATTTTAATAGCCATTTCAGCCAACTTATGTCGGATAGCGCCAAATTTTACAATCGGCAATTTAAACTGCTCTCTTGTTTTAGCATATTGAATAGTAACACTTAATGCGCGTCTTGCACCACCTAAGGTTGCAGCACCTAATTTTAATCGACCAATATTTAAAATGTTGAATGCGATAATATGTCCTTTACCAATTTCACCTAATACATTTTCAACGGGTACTTTACAATCTTGAAAATATAATTGCACGGTTGATGATCCCTTAATTCCCATTTTATGTTCTTCAGGCCCTTGTGTAAAACCTTCGGTACCACGTTCAATAATAAATGCAGTGAAATGTTCTCCATCTATTTTTGCAAACACGGTATAAATATCTGCAAAGCCACCATTCGTGATCCAGCATTTTTGGCCATTCAAAATATAATGTTTCCCATCGGCAGATAATGTTGCAGTTGTTTTTGCACTCAAGGCATCTGATCCTGCATTGGGTTCCGTTAAACCATAGGAGCCTTTGTATTCACCACTCGCTAATTTTGGAACATACTTTTCTTTTTGTGCATCCGTACCAAAATATAAAATAGGTAAAGTGCCAATACCTGTATGTGCAGCGTTTGCTACGGAAAAGGAATATCCGCCGCCTAAATATTCGGCAACAATTACTGCAGTTACAAAATCTTTTCCAGAGCCACCATATACTTCAGGTACTGTAATACCTAGTAAGCCTTGTTCACCTGCTTTTTCTAATAAAGAGGGCATTAAGCCTGGTTCTAGTTTATCAATACGTTCAACTACAGGTAACACTTCGGTGTCAATGAATTGATTACACATATCGCGTACCATGAGTTGCTCCTCATTAAACTCCTCAGGAATAAATATATCTTTTGCATTTACTTCCTTGATAATCCATTCGCCACCTTTAATGACTGATTGTATGGTTTCCATAATATTTATTTTAAATATTTTATATTAAATCTTTGCTTGTTAAATTATCATACACGCGTTGTAAAACGTTTTTTACAACTTCAATTTCTTCCTTTGAAATATTTTGTAATGCCTCATTCATTGTCTTATTCGCCAACTCATAAGTGATTTGCTGTAATGGCTTTGCAGTGTCCGTTAAATAAACCAAATTAATACGTCGATCATCTTTGGATGCAATACGTGTTACTAATTCTTGTTTTTCTAAATTATCAATGAGGCGCGTAGTACTTGCTTTGTCTCTAAAAGTTCTGTTGCCTAGTTCAAGTTGGCTAAGTCCATCTTCCTTCCATAAATGATATAATACGGACCATTGTTCAATGGTAATTTCTAATCCTGCATTGCGGAAATTTTTCTGAAGACGTCGGGCAACTGCGGTGGTTGCCATGCCATTAATGACACTGTAAAGTTCGCCGCGTTTGAATTGGTTGTTTGACATATAGTTAGTTATGCAACTAATATAAAAGTACAACCTATTTTATTATAAATTTAAATATTTTGCCTTTTTCGGGGCTTTTTTACTGTTTTTGGGCAATTTTTGGGTCATTTTGACCAAAAAAGGGTGATTTTACCTTCCTTCAATTTAGCGCTTACATCCTGTCTTTGCGTCTAATTTTAATGCGTATTGCATTTTCTATGGCTTCATTGGCAACCAAAATCAAGTAGCCACCGCCTCCAGCGCCTGAAAGCTTGTATCCAAAACTTTTGGAGGCGTATTTATTAATAATTGGGGTAATGGTTTCGTCAACCATATTTGGAAACATGGCTATCTGCGCATGAAAAGAGGCAAGAAAAGCAGTTCCAAATGCAGCGATATCTTTTATTTGAATCGCATTCCAACATTGTATTGCGGCATCTGCTAAATTTTTTGCGCCAAGTTCTGTAATATTTGTATTCGCCAATACATCATAATTACTTCCTCTTGGATCAAGTGGGATTAAATAAAGATGCTCCTCTAACCAACTTAATATAGATTCATCTTCTATTGATTTTATTTCAGAGGGCCAATAACTATCTTGACTATAATGATAATAATTTAAACAAGGCATAACAATACCCAATGCATCTTGAGAACCAGCAACGTTTAAAGTACCAGGCGGATTTTCAAAACTAAAAAGAATTTTACTCAATTGTACGGGATCCCCCTCAGGTAATTGCGCCTTCCATAATTCAATGGCTTTGTTTCTTGTACTGCTCGCCATCCCACTTCGATTATTAAATTCAA
>CAJBLA010000060.1 GCA_903953815.1 uncultured Bacteroidota bacterium
ATAAAACGAATCAATGGATTATTTGAAGCGGAAAGCAAAGTCAAAAGGTACAAGGATCCGCTAAAAAAGAACATGCCGGCGATAAAAAAATGAGCAGCCCATCCAAGCCATTTTTGCTCCTTAATACTAAGATGCTGTTGATGGCAATAAATAGCTAAAGTAATCAATGCTATTGCGTGCATGAATTGATACCTAACCCCTGTTTCAAATATTTGTAATTTATCCTCACGCACCATCGACTTTAAAGCATGCGCGCCAAATGCCCCTAAAAGAACCGATAAAACGGCAAAAATTAATCCCAAAATCAATATTCTACGATGCATGTTTTAAAATTATTTTTTTCAATTCAGATTCATTGATTTGGGCTGAGGTTACTCGATAATTTGCTTGTTGATAAAACGAAAAACGATTTACTAATTGATCTTCTAGAAATGAAGCAATCTGCTGTTCATTTAATTTTGCAATTAATGGACGATGTTCTTTTTCCTTAATCAATCTTTGCACCAAAACATCCACGGATTCATCCAACCAAATAACGATACCTTCTTTTTTCATCCACTGTATATTTTCATTAAAGCAAGGCGTACCGCCACCTGTTGCTAAAACATACTTTTTCTTTTCCTTGAACCACTTTAATAGTTTCGTCTCTGTTTTTCTAAAATATTCCTCCCCATCTTCTGCAAATAATTCTGCAATTGTTTTTTCCTCATTCATTTCAATCAATGCATCCAAATCATACCCTGCTGACTTTATCCATTTGGACATTTTTTTTGACCAATACGATTTTCCAGAACCCATCAACCCAATTAAAAAAATCTTCTCTGCCGCCATCTTATTTTTTTATAAATTATTTAAATGCATTAAAACCTGTAATGTCCATTCCAGTAATTAACAAATGAATATCATGGGTCCCCTCATAGGTAATCACACTTTCCAAATTCATCATATGTCGCATGATTGAAAATTCACCCGTAATACCCATGCCTCCTAAAACCTGTCTTGCATCTCGTACAATATTCACAGCCATCTCACAACTGTTTCGCTTGGCCATACTTATTTGTTGCGGTGTTGCACGACCTTCATTCATTAATACACCAATGCGCCAAACCATGAGTTGGGCCTTGGTGATTTCCGTAATCATTTCCGCTAATTTTTTTTGTTGCAACTGAAAAGCACCAATAGGTTTTCCAAATTGAATTCGTTCTTGACTATATTTTAGTGCGGTAAAATAACAATCCATCGCCGCCCCTAATGCGCCCCAAGCAATCCCATAGCGTGCTTTAGTTAAACAACTTAAAGGCCCTTTTAGGCCTTTGATATTCGGAAGTATATTTTGTTTCGGCACACGCACATTGTCAAAGACCAATTCACCAGTGGCACTTGCACGCAAACTCCATTTGTCATGAATAGTGGGTGTGGTAAAACCAGACATTCCACGCTCCACGATCAATCCCACAATTTCACCTTGTTCGTCCTTAGCCCATACCACTGCAATATCTGCAAGTGGAGAATTGCTAATCCACATCTTTGCGCCATTCAAAATCACATGATCCACATCTTCTTTAATATTGGTAATCATACTTAATGGATCAGAACCATAATCCGGCTCTGTTAATCCAAAACAGCCCAACCATTCACCGGTCGCTAATTTTGGTAAATATTTTTTCTTTTGCGCTTCATCTCCATATGCAAAAATGGGATACATCACTAAGGAACCTTGCACACTTGCCACACTTCTCACCCCACTATCTCCTCGCTCTAATTCTTGCATCATTAAACCATAACTGATATAATCCAATCCGCCGCCCCCATATTCCGTTGGAATGGTAGGACCAAAACAGCCAAGTGCGCCTAATTGTTTTACAATTTGTGCTGGGAACGCAGCTCGTTGTGCATAGTCCTCAATGATGGGTGAAATTTCTTTTTTGACATAATCACGGACAGCCTTTCTGACCATGCGTTGTTCTTCATTTAACAACGCATCCAATTGCAAATAATCAGGAGATTCAAATAAATCGGCGCGTACTGCCATGATTAATAATTTACTAAGTGATTCTGTTTTGTAAAGTTAATTTAAACTAACTATTGCGCAGTTAATAAGGTCTTCATTTCATTGGCATATTGATGAGCGGCAATGGCTGCTTTTTCCGCAAAGTCACTTTCATTACTTGCAAAAATAACAGCCCTACTTGCATTCACTAACAAACCCACAGAATCATTGATTCCAAATTTTGTCACATCAGCCAAACTACCGCCTTGCGCGCCAACACCCGGCACAAGTAAAAAATGATTTGGAATTATTTTTCTGATGCTTTCTAAATCAGATGCCTTTGTTGCACCCACCACAAACATCATTTGTTCAGGCGTACCCCAACTGGATACTTGTTCCAAAACTGATTCATATAAAAATTGTCCGTTGGCTAATTTTTGTTGTTGAAAATTTTGACTTCCGGCGTTTGAGGTTAACCCCAACACAATGGTGAACTTATTGGTATAGGCTAAAAAAGGATCCACACTATCACGTCCCATATAAGGCGCTACTGTAATGGCATCAAAAGGTAAAACTTCAAAAAATGTTTTTGCATATTGTGCAGAGGTATTTCCAATATCCCCTCTCTTGGCATCGGCAATAGTGAAATGTGTTTTTGGAATATGTGCCAAACTCTCCTCCATGGCTTCCCAACCCTTCACCCCCTGTGATTCATAAAAGGCAGTATTAATCTTATACCCAACACAATAAGGAGCAGTTGCCTCTATAATGGCTTTATTAAAAGCAATGATCCCCTTTTCATTTTTAGGTAACCCTGCTGGTAATTTTTCAATATCCGTATCTAACCCAACACATAAATAAGAATTTTTTAATTTTATCTGTGCTACCAATTCCTTTTTAGTCATAAGTTTAGTTTAATCTATTAGTTGCTTAATTCATTTTTACAAAAACCTGGTAGCCCCATGCCGGTAATTCGAGATGTTTAATATTGTTAAAATTTTTACCTGAAAAAAGTTCTTTATAATTATTTACTTGCCCATTTAATTCCAAATCAACCACCTGATCCTTATTGGATAAATTTAACACGACCACCACTTTATCATTTTCAAATGCACGTTGGTAAGCCATAATCGCTTTTGGATTATTTACCAGCACCCTTTTAAATTGCGCCTGTTCCCCAAATGCTTTGTTGGTATTTCTTAATTGTAATAAAGCGGTATAAAATGGAGCACGTTCGTATTTATTAAATTGAATGGGATCCTTCTCAAAAAATTGAAGCGCTCTTAAAACGGGTTCCTCCTGCCCACTATAAATAAGTGGCATGGTGCGATTATACGTAAGTGCTAAAACTGCAAAGGGTGCATGCACCTTCCCTGGCATGGTTTCATAGTCCGCTTTGTTCCAAGAGTTCTCGTCATGATTGCTCGTGAAATATAGTCGCCAAGCCCCTTTCATAAAGCTGGTATCAATGGTATTAAAAATAGTATCTAAATAGGTAACGTCCTTCTTACCTGCAGCCACTTCCTTGACCACATTATATTCTCTCCAAGTATACGTAGCATCAAAACCTGCATTGTGTAATGGCGCATCATCCGCTTCTGCTAAAAAGAATAATGGCCTGATTGATTTTAAATCATTTAAGCACCTGGTCCAAAAAGTGTTGGGAACACCCCAAGCAACATCTATCCTGAAGCCATCAATTTTTGTTTTATTCACCCAAAATTTCATGGTATTGATCATGCTATCCTGCATCTCCCTATTTTCAAAATTCAATTCACGTGTATCCGACCAGTCAGCGGTGAAAGTGGGCTTGCCTGTACTATCTTTTTCATAAAAATCAGGATGGGTTGTCAACCATGGATGATCGGCACCGCTATGATTAGGTACATAATCAATGATCACTTTCATCCCTAATGCATGTGCTTGCTTGATCAAATTATTAAAATCATTCATGGTTCCAAATTCCGGATTCACAGATGTGTAATCCGCAACAGCATAATAGGAACCCAAAGTCCCTTTGCGACCATATATTGATATAGGTTGTATGGGCATTAACCAAAGTGTTTTCACCCCCATTTTTTTTAATCTTGGGATATGCTTTGCAAATGCATTGAATGTTCCTTCGGGGGTATATTGGCGAATATTGACTTCATAAATATTGCCTTGTTGCATAAAAGATGGGTGCTTTTGCTGGGCAAAAGATTGAAGTGCAAAAAACACAGTTGCTAACAAAATTATTTTTTTCATACGCTTCCTTCTTTTATTATATTCAAAATTAATATAAACGCCCCAAGATGCCAATTAAACAAGTAAATCCGCCCCTAAATTTTCCATAATTGACTTACCTTTGGATATGATTAAAAAGCTGTTCACCTTACTGTTTGCGAGTATATTCCTTTTGAATTGCCAACAACAACCGGATTTTGAAATAGCTAGCAGCCCCTTAGATGGCGGTCGTTATTTCATTGAGAGCTGTTTACAAGGAGAATTTAGGAAAGCAAAATTTTACCTTGTTTCCGATAGCACAAACCAAGGTCATTTTGAACAAATTACTAAAAACTATTACGCACTTGACAAGGAAGGCAGGCAACAACTCAGACAAGCTTCTATACAGATCAACGAAATTAGTGCAATTGACAGTTCAAATTCAGTAATAAACTACCAAAATTCCTTTGAAAAAGTAGTGCATAAATTAAAAGTGACACAAACCAAAGAAGGCTGGAAAGTGGATCTAAAATATACCTACACCCCAGAACTTTAATCAACTGCCAGTCTATTGCAATTGACATTTAATTTCATTTGGGGATTTTTGTATATTTGCAATACATAACAAAAACACATTAAAATAAAATAAGTATGGAAGCGCAAAAAAGTACCAAAAAATACTGGATCTATTTCTCTGTTTGGTTAATCATTTTGGTAGCATTAATCATTTTTAAAAGAGAATTTTTCTGGCTAGCTCTTCCAGGTACCTTAACTTATTTTGCAAAAGGAATGGATTTATTTTAGTTGCATTTATGTAGAAATTTTATACCAAAAAGGGTCCCGATACATCGGGACCCTTTTTATTTTTCAGCAATTTTAAATTTCTTATTTCAACAAAGACAAGGCCGCAGCAGCATAACTAAAATTTTCAGGCTGATGATGATGAATAGGCTTTGTCACTTTGGATTCACCCAAACGAACCACGATCGCATTTTTATCTCTTATTATATATACGTATTGCCCAAACAATCCATTTTGAGCTACCACTTCATGACCTTGTTCATTAAATATCCAATATTGATAGCCATAAAAATCAACAGGATTGCCGGCTTCATAAGGATCCTTTAAATAGGAAGCAGGTGTAGTTGCAGCCTTAATATAACTTTCAGAAACAATTTGCTTGCCATTCCATTGTCCATTATTCAATACCAACTGACCAAATCTTGCATAGTCATGCGCTACCCCATTAAAACAACAAAACGCTTTTTCATGTTTTTCGTTTCCGTCTAATAACCACAAAGCATCCGCTTCTGCGCCCATTGGTTTCATAAATCTTTCAGAAACCAATTCAGAAATATTTTGACCAAATGCTTTTTCGACAATAAATCCAAGCACCTGTGTATCCGCACTTCTATAATCCCAATTTACACCTGCCGGCTCCTTTGCTTTTAACTGGCTTATTAAATAGCCCTCATCGTCCCCATAGTAGGCAGAAGCATTTAAACTAAAATAGCTTTTGTCAAATTCACGATAATTGGTGCCTGAACTCATGGTTAATAAATCCTTGATGCGTACTTTATCCAAACCCTCATTTTTAAAATGCGGTACATAATTACCGACAGGCTCGTCCAATGATTTAATCTTACCTTCATCAAGTGCGATTCCAATTAATAAAGAGATGATGCTTTTCGCAGCAGAAAAAGACCCACTTAATGTTTTGGGTGTATATCCATCCCAATATTTTTCATATAACAACTTGCCGTTTTGTATGACAATAAATGCATGGGTATCATTTGAATCAATAATGGTCATCAAAGAATCTGGAATTACCCCTTTATTATAGTTTGAATCCAATGGCCAATATTGCGGCGCGCCACCACTTGCCACCAAACGTGTAGGATGTGTTTTATAATCATGGATAGTATGTTTTCCCCAGATTGCGAAGTTTTTTAAATGTGAAAACTGAGGTGTAAATGATAATCCCCCCATCACAACTAGGATGACTAATAAAAAAATTATAATTCTTTTTAACATAGCTTAATAAAGTTTAATTTAAT
>CAJBLA010000061.1 GCA_903953815.1 uncultured Bacteroidota bacterium
AACTATTTAAATAAGTATGCACCATCCAAATTATTTGAACCGGGTGAAAAATATTTATATAGTAATACGGGCTATGTACTATTAGCCAGCATCGTTGAAAAAGTAAGCGGTAGGGATTTTATTGAATTTTGCAATACTGAAATATTCAATAAGTTAAAAATGAATCATACTGCCATTCGCAGTTTAGCTGAAAAAGCGGCCATTAAAAATTTTGCTTTAGGGCATGTATATGTTCCAGAAAAGAGCGCCTATATAAGAGCTGATTCATTTCCTTCATCTAATTATACCATTTGGTTAGGGAATAGAAAAGGCCCAGGAAGGATAAGTTCAACCGTAGCTGATCTTTTAAAATGGGATCAGGCATTATATACTAATAAGTTAATAAGCCAGACTGCTATGGCAGAAGCCTTTACGCCCATGCATTTAAATAATGGGGCTATTTCCAATTATGGGTTTGGTTGGGATTTAAAGCTTGCTGAAAATATAGTATGGCACAATGGTGATAACCCAGGGTATAAAACCATCATTATCAGGTTTTTAAAAACAAATAAAACATTAATCATTCTCTGCAATAATGCAACCGATGCCTTTGAACACTTAACTGCCGAATTGAAAAATTGTGTTCAGCCTGCTAAATAAAGTTAATTAACCTAATTAGTCATGTATAACCATATCATATAAATGGTGGATTAGCCCATCCGCTAGTCCTATTTTCGGTACATGAATTTCTGAAACTGCTGCCCACTTGCATATTGCGTTATAAATAGTTAATGCAGGTACAATAACTTCAGCCCGATCTTCTTTAATCGTGTATTTTTTCATTCTTTCATCTATAGCGAGCGGCTCCATTTCCTTATAAATATCTTTCAAAGTTTCATAGGATATTGATTTGCCTGCTTTTGCTCCGCTAATTGAAAATAGTTTATTGATATTACCTCCTGATCCAATCCCAATGATATTTTCGTATTTTTTTGAAAGGTCCTTTAAGGTCTCCTTCATTTCATCCCAAGTTTCGTCCTTGACCTTTTTTGTAAGAATACGAACAGTGCCAATATTAAATGATTTTTGCAGAATTATATTGGATTTGTGATATAAAGTAAGCTCGGTACTTCCACCACCTACATCAATGTATAAATAACTCTTATCGTTATCTAATAATTCTGCAATATGGTTTTCGTAAATTATTTCTGCTTCTAATTCACCAGTGATTACCTCAATCTCAATACTGGTTTCAGATTTTATTTCTTTTATTATTTCTTTGGCATTTTCAGCATCACGCATGGCACTTGTTGCACAAGCCATATAGTGATCAACTTCGTATACTTTCATTAAGTTGTTAAAAGCTTTGATGGTATTAATCAGCATCTTCTTTTTTTGTCCACCAATATGCCCTTTTTCAAAAACGTCAAACCCTAATCGAACTGGGATTCTTAAAAGATTCAATTTATTAAATTCTGTGGCTTTCCCTTTTTTTATTACTTCACAAATGAGTAATCTGACCGCGTTACTACCAATATCTATTGCTGCAAGTATCAAAGTATTTTATTTTTTACCAATTAAGTAGTTGTAAGTAGCTACCTGTGATTTGCAATGTTTTTTACCAACGGAAGATACATAATTATTGCCTAAATTTTCATCCAAAATTCTGGCTTTTTGATTGTCTTTCAATTGAACATTGATGATCTCAACCAATTCTTTTTTTAATTTTACATCTAAAATAGGTGCAGCAACTTCAATTCGATGATCTAGATTACGTACCATCCAGTCGGCACTTGAAATGTATACTTTTTCATTTCCTTTATTGTGAAAAATCATTACCCTGGCATGCTCTAAATATTGATCTACAATACTTATAGCGTTTAGTTTATTTTTCAATTTTTCACTTCCCTTTTTCAATGTCAATATTCCGCGAATAATTAAATGTACTTCCACACCCGCTTTGGTTGCTTTGTATAAATGATCTATGAGCGTGTGGTCACTGATTGAGTTTGATTTGATAATTATTTTAGCACTCTTCCCTTGTTTTGCATGCTTAATTTCATTTTCAATTAATTGGATAATTGAATTGCGCATATTAATAGGCGAAATAAGTAAGTTCCTAGTTTTGCCAATAGGCTTATCTCCTAATTGCCAAGTTTCTAGATAAGTGAATACCTTGTTTACTTCCATTAATAAGGGTCTGGAAGCGGTTAATAAACAATGATCAGCATAAATTTTAGCTGTTTTTTCATTTAAATTACCTGTGCTTATAAAGCCGTATTGTAGTAGCTTTTTTCCCACCCTTTTTTGTATCACACAAATTTTAGCGTGCACTTTAACATTCGGGATACCCACTAAAACCTTTACACCTTCTTCTTCCATTAATGTTTTCCATTCCAAATTTGCTTCTTCGTCAAATCTTGCTTTTAATTCTAAAAACACGGTAACTTTTTTCCCATTACGCGCTGCGTTGATTAAAGCGTTAATCACTTTTGAATTGCTAGCCAAACGATAAGCAGTTATTTTGATGGATTCAACTGCATCATCCATAGCGGCCTCCCTTAACATATCAATCACGGGATCAAAACTGTGGTAAGGAAAATGTAACAAAACATCTTTCTGTAATATCACTTCTGAAACCTGATTCTTATTTCTAAAGGATGGATGGATAAAAGGTTTAGGACGTTCCGCTTTTTCCACGAGAACATCTGGAAAATCCATGAAATGTCTAAAATTATGAATATGCCCACCTGGTATAATACTGCTTTTCCGCGTTAAATGTAGCTTTTGAATTAAAAAATCAAGTAGTTCAGCATTCATCTCTTTATCGTATACAAAACGGACAGGCTTTCCTTTTCGTCTATTTTTAATTCCTTTAGAAATTTTTTCTACAAAATTTAATCCAACTTCTTGGTCTAAATCAATTTCAGCATCCTTGGTTATTTTAAATACATGGGCTTCAAATTTATTAAACTTGAAGTGTGAAAATATAATGGGTAAATTATACTTCACAATATCTTCTAATAAAATGATTGATTTTGTAGCACCTGTAGATGGCAAAATAACGAATCTGCCTATGGATTTAGAGGGTATTTCAATTAATGAAAATTTTTCATGATAAGCATCCATCTTATTTTTCATCACAATTGCCAAATACAAACTCTTATCTCTTAAATAGGGAAGCTCTGGTAAATTTTCAATCATTAAAGGAATAATGTATGGGCGCACTACATTATCAAAATAGTCTCTAACAAATTCTTTTTGTACGGCATTTAATTTTCGTTCATTAATAATTAATACTTTTCTTTTTATTAATTCTTTATTAATGTTACCCCAAATACGTGCAAATTCACTTTGTTGTTTTAAAACGACTCTTTGAATTTCATCGAGTATTAGTTGAGGTGATTCAAGAATATCTATATTGGTATTCTTCTTTTTATCAACAAATTCAACCATTCTTTTTAAGGTGGCTACCCGTACCCTGAAAAATTCGTCTAAATTATTTGAAAAAATACCTAAAAAGCGGATTCTATCCTTTAAGGTCACTGTTGGATCATTGGCTTCCTGTAAAACCCTTGCGTTAAAGCTTAGCCAGCTAATATCTCTAGGAATAAACTCTTGCTTCATATGGTATACAAATTTATAGTGCGAATTTAGTTAATTCAAGATTAAGTAATATTCTGTTCACTATTTCTTAATACTATGGTAACATGTCGGAAACATTAAAGTTACAGCGTATTGCGTTATTTACATAAAATACAACCCATGGACAAGCGACCAATGGAAATATGTATCGTAAGTGACCTGCATCTAGGCACATTTGGATGTCAAGCTAAGGAAGTACTTAATTATTTAAAAAGTATAAAACCTAAAACTTTGATTTTGAATGGGGACATTATTGACATTTGGCAATTCAATAAGCGTTATTTCCCTAAAAGTCATATGGCGGTGATTAAACAAATATTTAGTATGGCGAGTAAAGATACAAAAGTGATATATATCACCGGTAATCATGATGAAGCTTTACGAAAATATGCCGACTTTGAGATGGGTAATATTCAATTGACTGATAAAATTGTTTTTGAAATTAATGGAGAAAAGAATTGGGTTTTTCATGGTGATGTTTTTGATCGAACAACTAAGGGAAGCGCTAAGCTATTAGCAAAATTGGGTGGGTATGGTTATGATTTATTAATACTTATCAATAGTCTATTAAACTGGAGTTTAAAAATTATGGGTAAGGAGAAAATGAGTTTAAGTAAGAGTGTTAAGAACGGGGTAAAAAAAGCGGTATCCTGGATCAATAATTTTGAACAAACAGCAGCTGAATTGGCCATTGAGAACAATTACCAATATGTTATTTGCGGACATATTCATCAGCCACAACAACGTGTCGTTACCACTGATAAGGGATCTGTTACTTATTTAAATAGCGGCGATTGGATTGAAAATTTAACATCTTTAGAATATTTCGATAATGCTTGGCGCTTATACCAGTATGATCCGAAACAATTTGAAGAAACTAATAAAAAAAGTAAAATCATACAACTACAGGAGGAACTAAGTGTGATTACGCAGGAAGTTGCCTTTCAGGTATCTATGTAAAGTTGATCCTATGAAAATATTTTACGCAATTCAAGGGACGGGAAATGGCCATTTAAGCAGGGCTGAGCAATTGTATCCTTATTTACAAAAATACGGGGAGGTAGACTTTTTTTTAAGCGGATCAAATGCTCAATTAAATACGCGTATACCAATTAAGTACAAAAGTCAAGGACTTAGTTTACATTATAAACATACCGGTGGGTTGGATTATACTAATATCGCAAAATCCATTTCTTTTAAATTATATAAAGATGCTAAGGCTTTGCCTATTGATAATTATGATCTAATTATCAATGACTTTGAATTTATAACCTCACTTGCTTGTGGCATTAAACGAAAAAAAAGTATTCAATTTGGTCACCAAGCAAGTTTTCAGAGTAAATTAACGCCAAGGGCTAAAACAATCAATCCCATTGGGAAATTAGTTTTAGAAAATTTTGTCAGAAGTTCCTCTTTCCTTGGTCTTCATTTTGAATCCTATGATGATCAAATTTATAACCCAATCATTAAGGATGAAATTATAAGTGCAAATAAGGTGAATAAAGGCCACATAACAGTGTATTTGCCACAATATACGATTGCCTATATTACTCCTTTTTTACATGCACAATCACCATTTCATTTTGAGGTATTTACAAAGGAAGTAACGGAGGTGACTCATTCAAAAAACATTACCTTTTCCCCAATTAGTGGTGCTACATTTACCAATAGCTTAATTAGCTGCCATGCCATTATTACTGCTGGCGGCTTTGAAACACCTGCGGAAGCAATGTATTTGAATAAAAAGTTGTTAAGTATTCCCATCTTACATCATTTTGAACAAGAATGTAATGCGGCTGCGATGAAAAAGATGGGGGTAACGGTATTAAAAAAATTAGACCAACATTTTGCAGAACATTTCAAAATATGGATCAATCAAGATAATTCCGTTAAAATTTCCTTAACCCATTCTACGAAGGATATTGTGGAGGTACTGATGAACAAAACCTTAGCAAAAGATTATAAATAGTGACTTTAAATATCAAGTAAACAATTTCACTTCATTAATATAAACATTATGTATTTAATACAAGATCAAAAAAAAGAAACAATTGCCTATATCGAAAACATGATGATTTTAGATACCAACCATGAGCATGTAATTGGTATTTTAATTGGAGATTGTTTTTTCGGCCATAATAAAAAAGTGGTAGGAAAGATTATCAATCAAACAGTTTACTTATTAAATGGAGAAATTGCAGGTAAGGTTGAATTAAATCAAGAATATAAAAATACCAGTATCAAAAAAAGTTTAATGGTGGAAGCCTGGGATTTTTTAATGAATATCAATGAACATACTGGCGCATGGATTGAAATAACAAAAAAATGGAGTAAAACTCCATTTTTAAGTCATTTAAATTAATAGTGTAATTAGTTTATTCTGCTTCCGTAAATAATTCTTTCAATAATTCCGCCAAGCTCTCCATGCGAATTTGGGTTATGTTGCGTCATGATTAAAACTACTAATTTATCTTTTGGATCAGCCCAATAGCTGGTGCCGTAATAGCCGCCCCAGGAGAATGAACCCTTATTTCTAAAATTTAAATTGGCTGATTTTTCAGAAGTAATTCCAAAGCCCAAACTAAAATCATCCTGCCCATTAAATTTAAAATCCAACTGCGGGCTTGTCATAATTTCAGCAGTTCTTGGTGCAATAATTTGTTTGCCATTGTACTTGCCACCATTCAAAATCATTTGTAAGAATATTGCATAGTCATACGCGGTGGAAGATAAACCTGCGCCACCTGAGAAATAGGTTTTAGGGATGATTGGATAATTTGGATTGATATCTCTAAAGGTGGGCGACCATTCAATAATTTTATTGGAATCATCTTCCGTATAAACTGTCGGCATTCTTTCCGCTTTTGACATAGGAACATTGAAATAAGTATCCTTCATCCCTAATGGGTCAAAAATATTTTTTTGACAATAAGCTTCTAAGGATAAACCACTCACCACTTCAACAATACAGCCAAGTAAGTCTGTATTTAATCCATAGGTGAATCTTTCTCCGGGCTGATGTAATAAAGGCAAGCTTCCAAGAATTTTCATTCTATCAAGTAAGCTCGCATTAAAATCACCTAATCCTGAAGGAATGCCTGCCTTGGTATAAATTGCATTCATTTTAGGGGTACCAATAGCTGTATAATCAATCCCAGAGGTATGGGTTAATAAATCACGAATGGTTAATTCTCTTTTTGCAGGAATGGTGGTGTAGCTACTGTCCTTTGTATTAAAATCTTTTAAAACTGTGGGATTTTTAAAGCTGGAAATGATACTTGAAACATTTTGGTCAAGACTAAGTTTGCCTTGTTCATATAATTGCATAATCGCTAAACTAGTAATGGCTTTGGTTTGACTCATGATGCGATAAATGGCATTGGTCGGCATTGCTTTTTTACTCGCCTCATTAGCGTATCCGAAACCTTTGTGGTAAACCACTTGGTTATCTTTTACCACTATGACTGTTGAACCGATTAACCATCGATTACTTATATATTTATTAACTAGTGTATCAATTTGTGCAAGCTTAGTATAATCAAACTTATTGCTTTTCACAGTTTCAAATGAAAGCACTTGGCTATTGCCTTTAATTGTAATTGCAAAAGTAAATACCATAATACTACCTACGATTAGTAGTTGATTTATTTTTAAAGAGGCATTTTTCATATTTCTGTCAATTTTATTTTTGTCATTTATTTTGCTGGGAACCAAGTTCCAAATTTAGTTAAATCTACATTTCCACCGGATAAAATGATACCTACCTTTTTTCCTTTAAATAAATTTGCATTGCGCATGGCCGCAGCCAACGGAACTACACAACTAGGCTCAACAATTATTTTCATTCTTTCATACACCAATCGAAGTGCATCTATGATTTCTGCTTCCGAAACTAATAATATATCAGAAACATGTTCCTTTATAATTCCTAAGGTTTGTTCACTTAAGGTGGTCAATAATCCGTCAGCGATGGTTTCAATAAATGGTGCTTTTTCAACCTTGCCTGATTGTAAACTTAAAACTGCGTCTGCCGCTCCTTCAGGTTCTCCGCCATATACTTGCAAACCCGGTTTAAAATAAGATGCACCTAAGCAGGTTCCGGATAATAAACCACCGCCACCCACTGGTGTAATTACGACGTCTAAATCGGGTACATCTTCCAATAATTCTTTGACGCAAGTAGCTTGACCAGTAATCACGCGATAGTCATCATAGGGATGAATAAATTCCGCACCCGTTTCTGCTACCACTTTATTTAATGCTTCCTCTCTTGCGGCCTGATTTGCTTCACATATTATTACAGTAGCACCGTAACCTTTCACTGCATTCACTTTTACCTGCGGGGAGGATTTAGGCATAACGATGTATGCTTTGATGCCCAATCTTTTTGCTGCAAATGCCAAGGCTTGCGCGTGATTGCCTGAGGAATGTGTTGCAATTCCATTTTTTAATTGTTCTGGACTTAACGTGAGCGTCGCATTCATGCCACCTCTTATTTTAAAAGCCCCTATTTTTTGAAAGTTCTCACACTTAAAATAAAAATCAATGCCAGTCATTTCATTAATACTATGGTTAGTCATTACCGGTGTGCGATGTATATAGGGCCTTATCCGTTCATGTGCACTTAAGATATCTTCTTTAGATATTTTCATTTTGCGCTCTCATTTATTTGCTTACAAAAAGCTAATTTAATATATAAAATTGTTTGTTTCCTGATATGAATTTAATGAATTATTCATCAATTTACTGCTCAATATAAACCAATTAATATTTTCGATTTTATTAATTCTCTAAGATGATTTATATTTAGTAACCATTGTAAAACAATAACTATGTCAACGACTACTTTAACCCCGCAACAAATTGCATCCTTTCATAAAGATGGATATGTGATTGTTAAAAACTTTTTAGCACCAAAAGCGGTTGAAAAGCTTTACAGTACTGCAATAGGGGACAATGCGATGGAAAACAATGCCATTAATGTAACGGATCAAAACGGTAAAAATTCAAAATTATCACTTTGGTTTACACCAGGTAATGATGTTTTTGGTTATTTGACACGTAGTGAACGAATCGTGAATAGTATAGCTGCATTATTAGATAGTGATGCACCTGTTTGTCATTTCCATTCCAAATTGATGCAAAAAGAACCTAAAGTAGGAGGTGCTTGGGAATGGCACCAAGATTATGGTTATTGGTACAAAAATCAATTCATGTTTCCTGATCAATTAATCAGTGTGATGGTTGCATTAACGCCAGCGAATAAACAAAATGGCTGTTTACAAGTGATTAAAGGTTCGCATAAATTAGGTCGTATTAATCATGGTTTTGCTGGTGAACAAGTTGGTGCTGATATGGTCATGGTAAACAATGCACTTAAAACAATGGATTTAGTATATGTGGAAATAGAACCAGGAGATGCTTTGTTTTTTCATAGTAACATTTTACATCGCTCTGAAGCCAACTTATCGGATCATCCAAGATGGTCCATTATTTCTTGTTATGCTTCTCAATCCAATTTGGCGTATAATGAAGTCTCCACTTCCTGGAAAACACCTATCGAATTGGTGCCTGATAATGCCATAACTGACTGGGAATCAATTAGTTTGTCCAATGCTGATTTCTTGAAAAAGGAGAATGACCCCGCATTAAAAGAGACGGGTTGGGAAAAATAAATACGCTTTAGGTTGGGCGAAGTAGCCTTTATTAAGGCAGTAAAAATGATTGCCATAACGCTGTCCTATATCTTACTTAAAATGTCATATTAGTTCCTTAATACTATTATTTATTTCTTATTTTTAGAGATAACAATCTCCCCCAAATATTGGGGTCAATAAGTTTAATCTTTATGTATTTATTAGGCATAGATATAGGCACTTCATCCATCAAGGTGTCGGTCGTAGAAGCAAGTACAAGTCAATGTATCGCATCAGCACAATTTCCTGAAACCGAATCAGCAATTACCTCCCTTGAAAAAGGTTGGGCAGAGCAGTCTCCTGAAATGTGGTGGGCGCATATTCAACAAGCCATTTTAAAATTAAATAACACCAAAAAATTTGCACCTGCTGATATTAGCGCGATTGGAATTTCCTATCAAATGCATGGATTGGTTTTAGTTGATAAAAATAAGCAAGTACTAAGAGATAGTATTATTTGGTGTGATAGTAGGTCGGTAAGTATTGGTGATGCTGCGTTTAATGCCATTGGCCCTGAAAAATGTTTAAGTCATTTATTAAACTCACCTGGAAATTTTACTGCATCAAAATTAGCATGGGTGAAACAAAATGAACCTGCAATTTATGATAAGATTGCGCATGTGATGCTGCCTGGTGATTTTGTTTCAATGAAATTTACGGGGAATATTACCACGAGTATCTCTTCTTTATCAGAAGGTATTTTTTGGGATTTCAAGAACAATGAATTGTCAAAAGATATTTTGAATTATTACGGATTTGATCAATCAGTATTGCCAAATATTCAACCTGTATTTAGCAATCATGGTGAATTACTTCCTGAAGTTGCTACTAAATTAAATTTGAAACCAGGCATCCCTATTACTTATAAAGCAGGCGATCAACCCAACAATGCATTATCCTTAAATGTTTTGGAGCCCGGTGAAGTTGCAGCAACAGCAGGCACTTCGGGGGTGATTTATGGGGTTACAGATAAAATTACCTATGATCCACAATCAAGGGTAAACACTTTTGCGCATGTGAATCACACTGATCAATTAAACAGATTGGGGGTTTTACTTTGTATTAATGGCACCGGTATTTTAAACAGTTGGGTGAAAAAAATGGTAGGTGCTGGTAATGATTATCCGCAAATGAACCAAGCCGCCAGTCATATTCAACCCGGAAGCGATGGTTTACAAATTATGCCTTTTGGTAATGGGGCTGAGCGTATTTTTAATAATAAAATGATTGGCGCACAATTTGTAAATATTGATTTCAATAAACACAGTGAAGCACATATTTTTAGAGCAGCGCAGGAAGGTATTGCTTTTACTTTTAGATATGGTCTTGATATTATGCGTGAAAACGGCATGAATCCAAGTATTATTCGTGCAGGGTTTTCAAATATGTTTTTAAGTGATGTATTTACAGACGCTTTTGTAAATGCCACCAATGTGCCAGTGGCATTATACCATACGGATGGCAGTGTAGGCGCAGCGATTGGTGCAGGAATTGGTTCTGGTACGTATAAAAATGCCACCGAAGCATTTAGTAATTTTAAACCTATTAAAGTAGTGGAGCCATCCAACGCAACAGGGTTTAATGAATTATATTTGGATTGGCACAAATCATTAGAAAAGTATTTATAAACAAAAAATAATTTTAGTAAATTTTTTAAAAATTAAGTTATGTCAGTTGTATTAGGTGAAAAAGAATTTTTCAAAGGAATTGAAAAAGTAAAATTTGAAGGACAAGGAAGTGATAACCCTTTAGCGTATCGTTGGTATGATGAATCCAAAGTGGTGGCAGGTAAGCCAATGAAAGAATGGTTGCGATTCGCAGTTGCTTATTGGCATAGCTTTGTTGGCAATGGTGCTGACCCATTTGGGGAACCCACTTTAATATATCCATGGAATAATAATGCAGATGCAGTTGGACGTGCAAAAGATAAAGCAGATGCTGCATTTGAATTTATTACCAAATTAGGTTTGCCTTATTATTGTTTTCATGATGTGGATGTGGTTGATTTTACAAATGATGTTCATGACAATGAAAAAAGATTAGCTTCATTAACTACTTATCTTAAACAAAAGCAAGACGCGAGTGGTGTGAAACTATTGTGGGGTACTGCGAACGTGTTTAGCAATAAGCGTTATATGAATGGTGCATCCACCAATCCTGATTTTCATGTTTTAACACATGCGGCTACACAAGTAAAAGGGGCATTAGATGCAACTATCGCTTTGGGTGGCGAGAACTATGTATTCTGGGGTGGTCGTGAAGGATATATGTCCTTGTTAAACACCAACATGAAAAGAGAAAAAGAACATTTGGCGAAATTTTTACATACAGCAAAAGATTATGCGCGTAAAAATGGTTTCAAGGGTACTTTCTTTATCGAGCCAAAACCATGTGAGCCAACTAAGCATCAATATGATTATGATTCAGAAACCGTAATTGGTTTTTTAAGACAATATGATTTACTGAATGACTTCAAATTAAATATTGAAGTGAACCATGCAACACTAGCGGGTCATACTTTCCAACATGAATTACAAGTTGCAGCAGATGCAGGCATGTTAGGTAGTATGGATGCGAATCGCGGTGATTATCAAAATGGATGGGATACCGATCAGTTCCCTACCAATATTAATGAGTTGGTTGAATCTATGTTGATCATTGTTGAAGCGGGTGGCTTCCAAGGTGGTGGCATTAATTTTGATGCAAAACGCAGAAGAAATTCAACGGATGCTGCTGATTTATTCCATGCACATATTGGCGGTATTGATACTTTTGCGCGCGCATTAATTACGGCAGATGCAATTTTACAAAAATCTGAGTATAAAAAAATTCGTGCAAATAGGTATGCTTCTTTTGATTCAGGCAAGGGTAAGGAATTTGAGCAAGGAAAATTAAGCTTGGAAGATTTACGCAACTTTGCTATTGAAAATGGAGAACCAGCATCCATCAGCGGACAGCAAGAATTAATAGAGAACATCATTAATAGGTATATTTAGGCAATGCAAACAGCCGATAAAAAACTGGGTTTATGGACTAGTACTTCTTTAGTAGTAGGCAATATGATAGGTGCGGGTGTTTTTTTAATGCCCGCTACATTAGCTAGTTTTGGAAGCATTAGTTTACTAGGTTGGGTTTGTTCGGCCATTGGCGCTTTTTTACTTTCAAAAGTATTTGCGCATTTAAGTTGGTTATTACCAGCGGCCAATGGAGGTCCTTATGCTTATTCTCAAAAAGGCCTCGGTGATTTTGCCGGCTTTTTAGTAGCATGGGGTTATTTGGTTTCGGTATGGTGTACCAATGCAGCTATAACGGTCTCTTTTATTAGTGCATTAAGTACTTTCATACCAGCATTAGCAACTAATGCAACACTAGCCATCATCACAGGTTTAGCAACCATTTGGTTTTTAACTTGGGTAAATTCTTTGGGGATATTTACATCTGGCGTAGTACAATTAATATCGACCATCTTAAAAATCGTTCCTATTATATTGATTGGCGTTGTGGGACTATTTTATATTCAATGGGAAAATTTCTTACCTTTTAATACCAGTGGCACAAGTAATATTGCAGCAATAACAGCTACAACTACGTTGACATTTTTTGCTTTTTTAGGTATTGAATGTGCTACGATTCCTTCGGGCAGTGTAACTAATTCTGCTGCTACCGTGGCCAAGGCTACAACACTCGGAACGCTGATTGCCACAGTGGTATATATTTTAAGTACAGTGAGTATTATGGGCATGATTCCAGCAGCACAATTAAAAAATAGTGTAACACCTTTTGCAGATGCTGCTGTATTAATATGGGGCCATGGTGCAGCCTATTGGGTAAGTGCAGGGGTTGCTATTGCTGCATTTGGGGCCCTGAATGGCTATATATTAATTCAAGGGCAATTGCCATTTGCGATTGCGCAGGACAAATTATTTCCCACCGTTTTTATGCAAGTGAATTCAAAAGGGATACCGGTTTTAGGCGTGGTAATTTCAAGTGTATTTGTTTCTGTGTTAATGTGTATGAATTATACCAAAGGGTTGGTTGACCAATTTAAATTTTTAATGCTAATGACTACTTCTACTATTTTAATACCCTATATTTTTTGTACAGCTTCTTATTTGATTCTGCGTTTTAAATTACCTTTCCAATCAAGTAAATATTTAGCGCTAGCTATTTTATTGGCTGCCCTTACTTTTATTTTTTGTTTATGGTTGATGATAGGCTTAGGACAAGAAACTGTTTTCTGGGGGTTTTTCCTAACAATGTCATCAGTGCCCATCTATGTTTTTGCTGTTTGGAAGAGAGAAAAATCGGAAAGTAATTCAACTTTTCCCAAACCATAATATTTTTATACATGAGTCATTTAGCACACTCTGAATTTGGCAAATTAAAATCCGTTTTTATAAAAAAAGCTAGCGCTGCTTTTATAAATGAGGAACATATACAACAGCATTGGGAATCATTAAATTATATAGGTAAACCTGATATTAAAAAAGCGCTAGGGGAGTATGATACATTTGAAAATATTTTAAAAGAGCATGGTGCTGAAATTTTATATTTTCCGGAAGATGCTTCTGTGAATATGGATTCCATTTATTGTAGAGATGCTGCTATTGCAACTAGTCATGGCATGATCATTTGTAATATGGGAAAGGAAGGACGTAAAAATGAACCTGCTGCACAAGCGCGCGCTTATGCGGAACAAGGCATACCTGTTTTAGGTACCATCATTGCCCCAGGAACTATTGAAGGGGGTGATGTGGCTTGGTTGGATGCTACTACATTAGCAGTAGGCAATACTTATCGTACGAATGAAGCGGGTATTCAACAACTCAAAGATTTATTAAATCCAATAGGGGTGAAAGTGATTACCGCAGATATGCCCCATTATAAAGGGCCGTCGGATGTATTTCATTTAATGTCGGTATTAAGTCCAGTGGATAATAATTTAGCAGTGGTATATTCACCTTTAATGCCAATTGCATTTAGAAATTTATTAATTGCGCGTGGTTTTGAATTAGTGGAAGTGCCTGATGAGGAATTTGACAGCATGGGTTGTAATGTATTGGCATTAGCGCCAAGAGTTTGCTTGATGGTCAAGGGGAATCCTATTACCAAATCTCGACTTGAAGCGGCCGGCTGTAAAGTGATAGAATACGAAGGTGCAGAAATCAGCGTTAAAGGCGGCGGTGGTCCTACTTGTTTAACAAGACCAGTTGATCGTAGTTAATCGTTATCTTTTTATTTAGGTAGTTATTTTCTCCAATCCCAAAGTACAATGTCCCAACCAATGCCGCCATATTGAATGGTATGAATAATTTCAAAACCAGTTTTCAAATGTGCTTTTATGGATCTTGGATTTTCTTGCGCCACATCGGTAATTAAATATTGGTATTCTTTATTTAAACTTTGTTGGTAAAAGCCATACATTTTTTGCACTAGTCCATTACCCCTATACGCTTTCCCAACACATAGCTGACCTACTAAAATGTAGTTAACATCTTTTAAAGGAGTATCATTATAATTTAGTGCATCTATGGAATCAAATAAGCTATCTAATAAAGGATGTTGTCCGTAGCTATTTTTAGTTGTAATGATTACATAGCCGGCAATGGTATCGCCATCCTTGGCAATGATGGAGGGCTGAAACCGATGCATTTGTTGAAGCATTTCCATCGAATATTCAGCAGTTAAAAAACCTTCTTTACCAGCTTCTGTTTCTCCAATGAGTTTTCTTAAATTTTCTCTTTGTAATAATCGGATGCCATCTAATTCAGCATCACTAGAAACATGAACAATTTCAATCATTGATTTCTACTTTTATTTATTAAATAATATAAAACGTATTTCGCTCCTGTTTTATATTTAGCACTATATATTCCATTGGGTCCAGAGGTAAAATAAGCAGCTACACTTGCAAGGCCAACATAAACACCTGCTTTCATTCCGAATAATTCTAACCCCAGCGCAATAGATGCAAAAACACAATTGGTCGCACCGCTAAAAACGGCAACAAAACCCATACCGGCTAATAGCGCCATGGGCAAAGGGATAAACCAGATTAATAGATTACCTAAAGTGGCCCCAATAAAAAATAATGGCGTCACCTCACCTCCTTTAAAACCCGCGCTTAAAGTAAAACTGGTTAAAATTAATTTGATGGCGAAGTCAAATTGACCTGCATTGTTTATAAATGCATCTTGGATAGATGGAATACCCAATCCAATGAACTTTGTACTATTAAACACAACAATAAATATGGCAATAATAATTCCGCCAATAAAAGGGCGCAAAGGGACAAACTTTATTTTTTTAAAAACATTTTCAAACAATTTCCCAGTGGCAGTAAATGCAAGTGCAGTTAATCCAAATAGGATACCAGCAATAATTGCCCAAGCTAAAGTTGTTAGGGATATTGCGGGTATACTGGGTATACTATAAATGGTATGTTTTACTTGCCAAGCCAAGCAGGAATAATGTGCGATATAGGCAACGAATAAACTTGCTGCTAACTGATTTTTCTTTGTGTTGGTAATACTTAAAATTTCTAACGCAAAGATGGCGCCAGCCAAAGGTGTACCAAACACAGCGGCAAACCCACTACTAATACCAATGATTAATATCGTTTTTCGATCTGCTGTATTTAACTTAAATAATCCTGTGAACTGATCTGCTATTGCACCGCCCATTTGAACAGCAGTTCCTTCCCTGCCAGCAGATCCACCAGCTATATGGGTTAGCAGCGTACTCAAAAAAACCATCGGCGCCATTTTAAATGGAACCGGTTTAGGGGTTTCTCCATTCACTAAAGAATGGTGCGTTTCAATGATTAAGTTATTTCCTTTATTCGCAGCAGTTCCATAATAATGATAGAGTAAGCCAATCACTAAACCTGCAATAGGTAAAAAATATATGACCCAAAGATGTTCCTCACGAAACAGGGTAACATAATCTAAGGTTTGTAAAAAAAATGCGGTAGCCGTCCCTACGATACCACCAATGAGTATATAGATGGCGATCCATTTTAGCCAACTTGTGATCTTAGTATTTAATTTATTTAAGGACATCTCAGAGTAATATTTTAAGCAATCGGAATTGCGTTTGCGCAACCCAAAAATCTAGTCATTTTTGGCATTATTTTTCTTCTTCTTGCTGATCATATAAATGGCAATAATGACCCAAATCACATTCACGAACATGGAAGGGTAGGCTTTATGAAAATAAGTGTTCACTACAAAAAAAATACCGCCTATAATATTCGCTAAAACATAGGTTTTACTTGAGGCAGACAATTTGCCAGTAATATTTAAGGCATAGGAGCCTACAATTAATACAGAGGCAATCCAGCCCATGATTTCAATATATGGTTCATAAGTTATCATAACATGAAAATACGAATAAATGAGTCCTAAATTATAAAACTAATCAATGTGAGCTTTCCTTTCAAAATACAATTTTATTTTATACTTATATTACAATATATTTGTCTTTACCATGAAAAGGCAAGTAATTTCTTTATTTTTTCTATTTATCATATCATTTCAAGTGGTACCTGTTAAAAGTTTTTTTAATTGGGAACAAATAGAGTTTGCGCAAGATATTGCAGATGATGATGTAGAAAAAAGCGAGTCTAAATCAAAAAAATTTGAATCTTGCCACTCCTTATTTTTAGAATATAGAAAAATTGCTGATATCACTAATGGTTTTGTTATAAAGATTGCCATGGGTCAATTAGCACAAGGACATTCTAGTTCCACCTTTATTCCACCCAATTTCGCATAGCAGTCAACTGCACTCTTGCTATTCATTTCCCTAACTTATTTTTCGAATTAATTTCGAAAAAGTTATTTTTTTTACAACATATTATTGGTATGCAACAAAGTCATATTATTGAATCTAATGATTCAATTCATGGGATTATTGAACAACTTAAACATTATCTCCCTTCACAATCTCCTTTAAAGGATTTTGTGCATCATAATTCATTACATGCATTTCAAGACAAGTCCTTTTTCGAGGGCATCTTTAATGCAAGAGATATTTTTGGGTATAACGTAACTTTAAATATTGATGAGTTTAGAAATTTATTTCGACTTGGTAGAATTAGCCACGAAGTGTTGAATAAAATAATTATTGAAAAAAAGGGAACTGATCAACTACAATACTGGTTAAATAAATTGCTCAACGAGGAATTAATTTACACTAAGGATCAGCAAGTAGGTAAAATTAGGAAACTTTGGAAAAGCGAATATAAAATTGATTTAGACAATCGTGTACATCCTGTTTTGTTTAGAATTATTTGCGCATATTTAGACCAAGGCATTTCTATTTCTAATTTTCCAGATAACGGTACTGGATTAATCAATAATCTCAGATTTATTGAAAAAAATAGTTATAGTAGTTTTTTTAAATCAAAACGTGCTAAAGCCTTGTTGTTGAACGATGATATATGCATTGAAGATGTTTTGAAATTACTAGTAGGGGAAAACATTCCCAATAAAATGTATTTATTTGATCAACAATTTGCACACAGAGGTTGGTCGGGAATGGTTTCGGCAATTGAGGATAATCCCCAAACCTTATTAGATACAAAAAATGTTTCCTTGTATGACTTTATCCATTTAGAATTACTGCTTGAAGTTGATGCTTTAGATCAGCAATTTGGGGAATCTTGGTTGCCATTAAGTTCAAAGTATCGCCATCATGGGAGTAGTGATTTTTATGCGAAACCAATTGCTATGGAGGATGAAGTACTAATTTTATTTCAAGAGGCTTTCGAATGGAGTTACTATGATAAGGTTTTATCTTCATTTAAACATAAGTATTCTACGATTGAAACAAATATTGACCTTCCAAATTTTCAAGCTGTATTTTGTATAGATGAAAGGGAATGTTCATTGCGAAGACATCTTGAGAATGTAGCATCACCATGTGTAACATACGGAGCGCCTGGCTTTTTTGGCGTAGAATTTTATTTCCAACCACAAAATGGAAAATTTTATGAAAAATTATGTCCAGCACCTGTAACGCCTAAATATTTAATTAAGGAATCTGAAAGCGCTCAAGAAAAATCTCACACCATATTTTATAGTAAACTTGCGCATTCATTTGTAGGTGGATTTTTATTAAGTTTAACAGCAGGAGTGGTTTCTGTTTTTGAATTAATACGTAATCTTTTTTCACCCAAAATGACACCTGCAATTTCCGATGCATTTGCGCATGTGGCATTAAATTCAAAGTTGACTGTTGAAAACAAAAATTTGAATGATACAGAAAATGGTTTGCAAATTGGTTTTACAATAGAAGAAATGGCCAAACGTGTCGAAGGGCAACTTAGAAATATTGGGTTGATTGACCATTTTTCTTCTATAATTTATATAGTAGCACATGGTTCTAGTAGTGCCAATAATCCCCATCATGGAGCACATGATTGTGGCGCTTGCAGTGGTAGGCCAGGTTCAGTGAATGCACGTGTATTTGCTATTATGGCAAACCACGTTGCGGTAAGAAAAATTTTAGCACATAATGGTATTCATATTCCAAAAGACACTTTGTTTGTAGGCGCTTTACATGATACAGCGGCCGATCAGATTCAATATTTTGATACGCTTCTTTTACCAACCAACTTATTGGAAAAACATGTTATTTATACCCAACAATTTGAAAACGCGCTTGATTTAAATGCGAAAGAGCGTTCAAGACGCTTTGCATCTATCAATACCAAAGCAGATATTAAACATGTAAGAAAACAAATTTTGAACAGATCGGTTTCACTCTTTGAACCTAGACCAGAACTTGGACATGGATCAAATGCGTTATGCATTATTGGTCGTAGAGAGATTTCAAAAAATATATTTTTGGACCGTAGGGCATTTTTAAATTCCTATGATTACAAAACCGATCCTACTGGTGATTTGTTGGTCAATGTAATTAGCCCCATTGGCCCTGTTTGCGGAGGCATTAACCTAGAATATTATTTTTCAAGAATTGACAACCAAAAACTTGGGGCAGGTACCAAATTACCCCATAATGTAATGGGATTGATTGGTGTTTCGAATAGTAGTGATGGAGATTTAAGACCAGGTTTGCCATTACAAATGATTGAAGTGCATGATCCAATCCGTCTTTTAGTAGTGGTAGAACAATTCCCTGAAATTGTGTTAAAAGTACTAAAGTCATCAGAAAATATTTTTAATTGGTACGCGAAACAATGGATTCATTTAGTGGTGATTAACCCGCAAGATGGGAATTTATATCAATTCAAAAACGACGAATTTATTTTATACAAAACAGTGGCAGACAAAACTGAAAAGGTGGAAAACTTTCATGAATTATTTGAAAATGCCACTGAAATGTCTGCATTTACTATTGAAAATGCCACTACTGAAAACTTACCAATATATTATTTAAACTAAAACAATGGAACAGTATTTAAAATTTTTTATATTTATTCCTTTTGTAGGGTACTTATTAAGTTTATTGATAAAACAAAAACAGGAAAAACTAATCGCTAACATAGCCGTTGCAACCAGCTTTTTGCAATTAGTGTTATTAATCGTTTTTTCAGTCAATTGGTTTATAGTGGGAGCTAATGTGCTCGACATTAAGCAAGTAACACTTTTAACAACACCTGAATTTGACTTTTTTATCGATTTTTATTTTGATAAAATTTCGGTTGTTTTTTTATTTGTAGGTAGCTTATTAACGCTGCTTGTTGCCGTGTTTAGTAAATCATATATTCATCGTGAACCAGGGTTTAAAAGGTACTTTAACAATGTTCATTTGTTCTTTTTGGGGTATAGCATTGTAGTCATTGCCGGAAATTTTGAAACTCTATTTTTAGGCTGGGAAATGATTGGCATTACTTCATTCTTACTCATTTCATTTTACAAGAATAGGTATCTCCCAGTAAAGAATGCCATGAAGGTAGTTTCCCTGTACAGATTAGGTGATGTGTTTTTAATTTTAGCAATGTGGCTAAGTCATCATTTATGGCATGGGAACATTTCATTTTTTCAAATTTTGGATTTTAATGCAACTGCAGCTTTAATACATAAGCATCAAGTTTTAGCCACATTCATTGGCGTCTCAATTGTTATGGGCGCCTCCATTAAATCGGCAATGTACCCATTTTCGTCATGGGTAGCCAGGGCCATGGAAGGCCCATCAAGTTCAAGTGCTATTTTTTATGGGTCTTTATCGATTCACTTAGGTGTCTTCCTTTTGCTAAGAACATTTCCTTTTTGGCAACATATATTTATTATAAAAGTACTAATAGCGGTTTTAGGTGTAGCTACTAGCTTAATATGTAATTCTATAGCTAAATCTCAACCCACAGTAAAAACACAAATAGCATATGCTTCAATAACACAAATTGGTATTATATTTATTGAAATTGCACTTGGTTTTCACAATTTTGCGCTTTTCCATTTTATAGGGAATGCATTTTTTAGAACGTATCAAATTTTAGTTTCACCTTCGGTTTTACATTATTTAATTCACAACCAATTATTTTCAGGCATTACTAAAAAAGTTACAATACCAAGCAAATTAAGTAATACATTTTATATGTTATCTATCAAAGAGTATAACATGGATGCAACTTTATTTAAATATTTTTGGCAACCTTTTAAATGGGTAAGCAACAAGCTGCTCATTTTAAATAACAAATATTTTTATATTATAATTTCGATTTTATTTTTACTAGGCATCTATTTTGATATAAACACTTTTCAATTTCATCCCATTTTATTAAAGTCATTTGTTTATTTATTTTCATTCATTTCTTTAATGTTAATTTTACTTTCATTTAATGAACGTGCATCTAGTATCAGTGCATGGCTGAATGTAGTATATGGGCATCTATTTATAATGATGTGTGTTTCAATTAATAGTCATATCGCGTTTTCTTATTTATTACTTTATTTATTAAGTATTTGTTTTTTTGGTTTTATAGGATTTCAAGCTATTCGAAATTTACAGAAACAAGCTGCTTTAATAACGCTTGAACAATTTCACGGAAATGGTCAATTGCATCCCAAATTATCCATTTTATTTTTAGTTGCTTGCCTGGGTTTAATCGGATTTCCTATTTCACCTTTATACATTGGGATTGATTTACTTCTCACTTATATTGAGCGTGATCAATATATCATTATGATTTTTGTTGCATTGTGTTTAATTTTTATAGAAATTTCGCTTTTACGTATTTATACCCGACTATTTTGTGGTATACCCTTATATTCAAACGAACCCATTTCATTTAAATCCGCATAATAGCAATAATATAAAATTAACTTTTTAACTTTAAACTAAACTACTGTATGAACCATTCCGCTTCTTTTTCAAAAAAATACATCAAAGATGATTTGCCTGCTGGTCTGGTTGTTTTTTTAGTTGCGTTGCCTTTGTGTTTGGGTATTGCTTTAGCATCCGGGGCTCCTTTATTTGCCGGCATTATTTCCGGTATTATTGGAGGAATTATTGTAGCTTTTATAAGTGGATCCGCATTAAGTGTAACTGGTCCTGCAGCTGGCCTAACAGTGATTGTTTTAAATGGCATCACAGAACTTGGCAGTTATGAAACATTTTTATTTGCTGTTGTACTTGCTGGAATTATACAAGTTGTTCTTGGATTTTTAAAGGCAGGGGTAATTGGCTATTATTTTCCTTCGAGTGTAATTAAAGGTATGTTAGCGGCTATTGGTATTATTTTGATTTTAAAACAAGCGCCAGTAGCTATCGGGTATATGAAAGACAGCGGGATGCAATATCAAATTGGCTCTATTATAATAGCACTTGTTTCCATTGCTATTATTTTGACCTGGGATCTACCTGCCTTAAAAAAGTATGCATTTTTCAAATTTATTCCGGGTGCGCTTATTGCTGTTATTGTTGGGGTTGTTTTAAACAAGGCTTTTTATTTGTACCAACCTGATTGGGTTTTAGATGCTTCACAACTGGTTAAATTACCTAAAGCTGCTAATGTAAACGAATTTGTAAACCAATTTACATTACCCGATTTCACGCAATTTGCTAATTATAAAGTGTATGTGTTGGCAGTAACAATTGCAATTATTGCTAGTTTGGAATCATTATTAAGCACTGAAGCTGCAGATAAATTGGATCCATTTAAAAGAATTACTCCCACCAATCAGGAGCTAAAGGCGCAAGGAATAGGGAATATTATTTCTGGTTTAATTGGTGGCTTGCCCATGACTGCAGTAATTGTTCGTACTTCTGCAAATGTTAATGCTGGTGGAAAAACCAAATTATCTGCAATTGTACATGGCCTATTATTATTTGTTAGTGTTGCCTTTTTTGCCGCTTATTTGAATCAAATTCCATTGCCTTGTTTGGCAGCTGTATTATTAGTGGTAGGTTATAAGTTGGCTAAAGTTTCCTTATTTAAAGAGATGTATAAGTTGGGTTGGGAGCAATTTGTACCTTTTATTATCACCATAGTTGCAATACAGTTTAGTGATTTATTAAAAGGGATTTCATTAGGTATGCTGGTAGCCATATTTTATATTTTACGAACAAATTATCGCAGAGATTATAAATTTCATCAAGATCCAAAAGTTGATGGCGGTTTAATAACTATTACGCTAAGTGAACATGTTACTTTTATAAATAAGGGAAGTATTGCAAATAAATTAACGCATGTTGAAAATGATTCTCATGTTATAATTGAAGGTAAAAATGCACATTTCATAGACTTAGATGTATTAGAAATATTGTATGATTTTAAAGAAAATGCAAAGCAAAAAAACATACAAGTTGAATTCAAAAATATTCCAGAAAGAATTAAGGTAAGTGGGCACTAGTTATATGCATGCTCGTAACAAAAGAGGTGCTTTGTTGTAATTAATTACTAAGTAAAAAAATAGTATGAAAAAATCGTATAAAAAATTATTGATTAATAATAAAAAATGGGTTTCTGAACAATTGGAGCTAGATCCAAATTATTTCGAAAATTTAGCGCATGGACAAACACCTGAATATCTCTGGATAGGCTGTTCTGATTCTCGTGTCCCTGCAAATACCATAACAGGCACTGATCCTGGCGAAATGTTTGTACATCGTAATATAGCTAATATGGTTGTACATAGCGATATGAATATGTTGAGTGTTTTGTCCTATGCAGTGGAAGTATTAAAAGTGAAACACATTATAGTATGTGGACATTATGGCTGTGGCGGTGTATTGGCAGCTATGGGAAATAAGCAGATTGGATTAATTGATAACTGGCTAAGACATATTAAGGACGTATATAGGTATCATCACAAAGAATTAGATGCAATCGAAAATATGGAGCAAAGGGCGAGGCGTTTTGTGGAAGTGAATGTGGTGGAACAAGTTCATGATTTAGGCAAAACAAGTATTGTGCAAAATGCATGGAAAAATAAACAACCCTTACATTTACATGGATGGGTATATGATATTAATGATGGAATCATTAAAGACCTAGATGTTACTTTTACATGTACCAAGGATTTGCACAAGGTTTACCACTTAGATTAAATTTATTTTTAGGGTAAAATATAATCCATAGATTATTATTGAAATAATCTGACAATTAATTGATTTTCAATTAGTTAGAAATTTTCTGAACAAATTTAAAATAGTTAATATTAAGTTCACGTTGCGTTAACATTCCGGTAACATTGAAATGTAATATTTGCTGAATAAATAATTACATCGTGAAAAGGTTATTACTCTTAATTTGTTTCGTAGGATTTGCAATTATATCTCAAGCGCAAAAAGCTAAAATCGCAGGTAAAATTACCAGTGTAAAAAATGAAGCTTTAATTGGAGTTTCGTTAACCTTAAAATCTGACAAAACACAGATTGCTAAAACGGATGTAGAAGGTAGATACAGCTTTACAATAGATGTAAATAAAAAATATACACTTACATTGTCCTATGTGGGGTATGAATCAAAAACAATCGCTGATATTTCAGCATCAAACGCAGGAGAAGAGGTTTTATTAGATATTTTACTTGAAGAATCAGGAGCTAGATTAACAGATGTTACTGTAAGTGCAACCAAAACAAGCAATAAAGGTGCTACGGACAATGCATTAATTGCATTTCAAAAAAATACCAACACAGTTGCTTCCGTTATTTCTGCTGAGTCCATCAAAAGAAGTCCAGATCGTAATACTGCCGAAATTTTAAAAAGAACACCAGGTGCTTCTATCCAAGAAGGGAAGTACATCATTGTAAGAGGTTTGGCGGATCGTTATAACCAAGCCATGTTAAATGGTATATTATTAACAAGTACAGAAGCAGATCGCAAAACATTCTCTTTTGATTTGTTTCCTTCTCAAATTATTGACAATATCATTATTAATAAAGCTTTTGTTCCTGAATTGCCAGGTGAGTGGGCGGGTGGATTGATTCAAGTAAATACAAAAGATATTCCAACAAAAAATTTCTTTAATGTTCAATTAGGAACAAGTGTAAATAGCTTAATCACTGGAAAAGACTTTTTTAAAGACAAGGGTGGCAAAACAGATTGGTTAGGATTAGATGATGGATCAAGGGCTTTACCTGCTGGCTATACAACTAAATCAAATTTTGATACTTCAAGCCTTGCTGCTAAAACTGCATTAGGAAAAACAATGTCTAATAACTGGTCGCCAGTTTTAACTACAGCAAAACCAAACATGAGCGTACAAATGAATGGCGGCTTTTCTGGTACACTATGGGGTAAAAAAATTGGGGGAATGATTGGTGTGAGTTATGCTAATTCTTACCGTTTTCAAGATAATACTAATAATCAAAACGGAATTACAGACGAAAAATTTAATCCAATCACTGAATTAAGGGATAACAAATATTTTCAGGATATTAATATGGGCGCCCTTGCTGGTTTATCCATATTCTTAAATCCATTAAATAAAATTAGTTATAAAGCAATTGTAAACGTAAAAACTTCTAATGTTTATAACGCTAGGGTAGGTAAGGACTATACAAGACAGGATTTAGTAAAAGGAAATGAATTTGTATTTGGACAAAACATATTTTTCACCAATCAATTAAACGGAGAACATAGTTTGTCTCAAAAATTAAAATTTAATTGGTATGGTGCATTTAATATTTTAGATGCATATACACCTGACCAAAGAAGAATAATGTATACTAAAGATATAACTGGGTCGGATCCTTATGTATTAAATATTTCAAACACTTTATCGCAACAATCAGGTAGCAGAATATTTCAAACCTTATCTGACTATATATATACTGGCGGAGGCGACTTAACTTTGAAAGTAAAGCAACAAACAATTAAGGCGGGTTACATGATTCAAATAAAGGATCGTTTGTACGACGCACAATTATTTGCCATCACCATGCCAGTTGATAATCCGGCGTTAAGATTATTGCCTGCAGAATCTGCATTTGTTTCTACTAATTTTGGAACTGGTACTGATAATAAATTTGCGTTTAACTCCATTCAAAATAGAAATTTTAGATACTTAGCAAATACTATTTTAAATGCCGGCTTTGTACAATTCGATAATAAATTATCCGATGGTTTAAGAATAGTATGGGGTTTAAGGGTAGAGAATTTTGACCAATTAGTAGGGTCTGTTAAAAAGTGGGATCCAAGACATACTTACTCAAAGGTTACGGATTACTTACCTGGTGTAAATGCAACGATTAAATTATCTCAAAAGGCTAATTTAAGAATTACAGGATCACAAACGGTAATTAGACCAGAATTAAGAGAGCTTTCAGCCCTTAATATTTATGACTTTGAATTAAACGCATCTGTTTCAGGTAATCCTTCCTTAAAAAGAACAAAGATTACGAATACTGATTTAAGATATGAATTATACCCTGCTGCAGGCGAAATGTTTACTGTCGGTGTTTTTTATAAAAACTTTGAAAATCCAATTGAAAGTATTTTCCAAGAAGGTGCTGGCGGATCAAGTTTATTTTCTTTCCAAAATGTTTCTAAAGCAACTGCTTTTGGTTTTGAGATTGAAGGACGCAAAAAATTATCTAAACGTTTTACATTACAAGCGAATGGTTCTTATATTAATTCAAAAATTGATGATGCTGCATTGAATATTAGCAGGTCACTACAAGGTCAATCACCTTATTTGATCAACACAGGTATTTTATATGATGTTGTTGAGAAAGGTTTCAATACCACTTTATTATTTAATCAAGTAGGTAAGCGTATCTATTTAGTGGGAGATATTCAAGCGGGTGCTGGTACACCAGACGTGTATGAAAATCCAAGAGCTTTGATTGACTTTCAGATTAGTAAGAAATTTGCAAAAAATAAAGCAGAAATTAAATTAACTATTTCCGATTTATTGAATCAACGACAAATTTTCTATCAAAATAACAACTCTAATACCGATTATAATACAACAACAGATGCAATTAGATTGTCAAGAAAATACGGTACCACCTATGGTGTAACAATTAACTATTCCTTATAATAAATTAAATATTTTTTTTAAATAACAAAACAATGAAACAGCTATTAATTTTATCATTCGCTTTCCTAGCCATTACTGGTTGTAGAAAAATCGAAGTAGACGGTGAAAAAGAAATCTTCGTGGTAACCAAGGAAGTTACTCCAGTGGGTGTTGTAAGCAATACAATCACTTTATCTGGGAAAATCACCAAGGATACAACCTTGTATGCCAAAGATGTAAACTACCTATCAGGTTTGGTGTATATTACCAAAGGGGTTACTTTAACAATACAAGAAGGTGCAACAGTAAAAGGCAAATCTGGTTTAGATGTTGCATCATTAGTTATTTGTCGTGGTGCTAAATTAATTGCAAAAGGAACGGCTGATAAACCAATCGTATTTACTTCAGCTTCGCAAAATCCACAGTCAGGAGATTGGGGAGGTATTGTTTTATTAGGAACCGCAAAAGTAAACCAAGCTTTAACTTGGAAAGGCTCTGCAGTGACAGGATTAACTTCAGTGGAGGGTGGTGTGAATGACACACAAGTAGGATACGGATTGGCTGGATCAGGTGATGCTGATTTCCCTACGGGCAATGATGCAGATAACAGTGGTATTTTACAATATGTTAGAATTGAATATGCAGGTTATGCTTACCAACCAGATAATGAGTTGAACAGTTTAACAATGGCTGGTGTTGGAAGTGGTACCACTATTGATCACATTCAAGTTACTTACGCAAAAGATGATGCTTACGAGTGGTTTGGTGGTACAGTGAACTGTAAATATTTGATTGCTTATAAAACACAGGATGATGATTTTGACACAGACTATGGTTATTCTGGTAATGTTCAATTTGGAATCGTATTAAGAGATTCGGCAATTGCGGATATCTCTAAATCAGAAGCCTTTGAATCTGACAACGATGGTAAAGGTTCAACTTTGTCTCCAAAAACAACTGCGGTTTTCTCTAACATCACTGCAATTGGACCAAGAATTGATCCAACATATGGTAAAGGAAATACTTTGTATTTAGCAGGTGCTCAAATCAGAAGAAACTCTGGTATTTCAATCATGAACTCAATCTTTGCAGGATGGCCTACTGCTTTATTAATTGACGCTTCTACTGGAACTGCTGTTGATAAAAACATTGATGATAGTACGATCAGAGTAAGAAACTGTACTTTCGCAGGTAACACAGTGAATGTTAAATATGTAGTTAATGGTACACCTACTGGTGCTAATGATGCAAGTATATTAACTTGGTTTTCAAATGCATACCATGGCAATACTATTTTAACGACTGCTGCTCCTGACGTGTTAAAATTGATTCAACCGTTTAATTATAAGAATCCTGATTTTACACCTTATGCAAGTGGTGGAAGTTTTTCTTCATCTATTGGTTCATTGGGTGTTGCAGGACATTTAGATTACAAAATAAACGGAAGTTTCACCGATACAAAATTGCAAAATGCTTTCTTTGAAAAAGTTACATTTAGAGGCGCAGTAGCAACTTCGGGTGTAAATCAAACCTGGTGGAAAGGTTGGTCTATTTGGAACTAAGCGCTGTATTTAAAAACTTGATGTTTTATAAAAAACGCCCCGATAATTCGGGGCGTTTTTATTGCGGGTAGTTGTCAATTAAAAATATATTTTATTGAAACTAAATGCTGTTTAAATCTTTATTACACATTAAACGCATCTGCTACTCCTTTGTGTAAAATTTTTCCTGCTTTAATATTTAATCCTTTTGCGAGTGCTGCATTTTCAACACATGCTTTTTCCCATCCTTTATTTGCAATGGCGATTGCATAAGGAAGTGTAGCTTGTGTTAACGCGCGTGTTGATGTTTGCGGAACCGCCCCTGGCATATTTGCAACACAATAGTGTAAAATATTTTGCTCGGTATACACTGGATTTTCATGTGTGGTTGGTTTGCAAGTTTCAATGCAACCTCCTTGATCCACGGCAACATCTACCACCACCGTGCCAGCTTCCATTAATGCTAAATCAGCTTTCTTAATTAAATGTGGCGCTTTAGCACCATGTAATAAAACAGCACCAATCACTAAGTCAACCGTTGGTAATTTTTCTTGTATCGCCATTAAAGTAGAATATTGTGTAACCACGTTCGCTGGCATCACATCCGATAAATATCTTAGTCTTGTTAAGTTGGTATCCATAATAGTTACATTCGCGCCTAAGCCCGCCGCCATCTTCGCTGCTTGTGTACCCACAATACCACCACCTATAATTAATACTTCCGCTGGTTTTACACCAGGTACGCCACCCAATAATTTTCCTTTTCCGCCGAATGGTTTGCCTAAATAATAAGCGCCCACATTCACGGCCATTCTTCCTGCAACTTCCGACATTGGCACTAGTAATGGCAAGGAACCATCTGGTAACTCCACCGTTTCATAAGCAATACATACTGCAGATGATTTCATCATCGCTTCAGTTAATTCTTTGGATGCTGCAAAATGGAAATAAGTAAATAATATTTGTCCAGCTTTGATTAATGGAAATTCGACCGCTAATGGTTCTTTTACTTTGATGATCATTTCAGCAATAGCATATACTTCAGCAGCTGTTGCTAAAATAGTAGCGCCTGCTTTAATATAGGTGTCATCTGAAAATCCCGAACCAGCACCTGCTTTTGTTTCTACATAAACAGTATGGCCTTGTCTTACTAAAGCATCAGCTCCTTCAGGGGTTAAACCTACTCTGTACTCCTGAATCTTAATTTCTTTTGGGCATCCGATAATCATAATATTTGTTTTAATTACTGCATAAATATCATCAAAAAGGAAATATTATGTCTAATATTGAAATATTCAGTAAAATATACTATAAATTTTAGTATTTTAAGAAATTGTCGGTAATTTTGACTGTGGTTTTGCCCTTGGGCAGAATTTATTCCTTCACCTTGAATGCAACACCTATGAGTTTAGATTCCATTGATATTGCCATTTTGAAAATTTTGCAAAAAAACGCTTTGGCAAAAATTAAAGAGATCAGCGCGCAAGTGAACCTTTCCATGAGCCCAACACATGATCGCATTAAACGTTTGGAATTGGAAGGGTACATTCAAGGGTATGTGGGCATATTAGATAGAAAAAAAATTGACCTTGGTTTAATCGTCCATTGTCATGTGACTTTAGATAAACAAACCACCAATAATTTTTCCGAATTTGAACAAATCATTGCGCAGTACCCCGAAGTTATTTCCTGTAGTTTGGTATCAGGGAATTTTGATTATTTTTTAAAATTGGTGACCAAGGATGTGGAATCATATAATAAATTTTATCAAGAAAAATTAGCCGTGCTTCCCATGGTGGCACATATTAATAGTTTGTTTGTGATGGATGAAATAAAAACCACCACCGAACTACCGCTTTAATTATAAATAGTCAATTTGTAAATTGATGTAAACCCAATTATTTAAATAACTAAAATAAAAAGTTTATAATGTATAATATACCTTATTACAAAGCCAAAGATCATCAAGAAGTTGTTGATTTTATGCACGCAAATCCTTTTGTTACTATTTGTGGCGTAGACAAAGAGGGCTTTCCTGTGGCAACACAAGTGCCTGTATTATTAAAAATAGAAGCTGATAAAATAATTATTAGTGGTCATGTGATGCGCAAGCAAGATCATACGAATGCATTTGAATTAAATAATAATGTACTAGTCATTTTTTCTGGTCCTTCTGCTTTTGTAAGTGCAAGCTGGTATTCGGTTAAAGGTGTTGCAAGTACTTGGAATTATCAATCAGTGCATGCAGTTGGAAAAATGGAAATGAAGGGTGAAGATCATCTGTACGACTTGCTTTCCGAGCTTACTGCGCATTTTGAAAAAGATCCAAATGCTCCCACACAGGTGAAAAATTTAGATCCGGATTACATGCAACAAAACATGAAAGCAATTGTTTCTTTTGAAATTGAGGTTACCGAACTTAAACATGTTTTTAAGTTAAGTCAAAACCGAGACGATGTATCTCATGAAAATATAAAAAAAGAATTAAGCAACGGAACACCTGCATGCAAACATATGGCTGCTGCCATGAAACGATAAAAATTGTTTACTTAAAATTGTACAAATAATAATTATGCTAGCTACAAAAAATTTAATCTTCGATTTAGGAAATGTATTATACGATATTGATTTTAAAAAAATGAATGAAGGCTTTACATCCATCGGAATAAATGATATCGAGACCCATTTTACTTTAAATCAATCACACCGATTATTTCTTGATCTTGAAATGGGTTTTGTCAATGAACAAACATTTTTTGATGGTTTTCGTGCATTATCAAATTTGCCTTTAACCAATGATCAAATTACTATTGCATGGAATTCATTGTTAGTTGGTTTTAGAAAATCTAGTATTCAATGGCTTAAGGAAAATAATAAAACATATCCCACTTTTTTATATTCCAATACCAATCAAATTCATTGTGATCATTTCATTCCAGAATTTGAAAGAGAGGTGGCTGATTATCCATTTGAGTCTTTATTTCAAACGCCCTATTATTCTCATAAAATGGGGATGCGCAAACCCGATCCAGTTTCTTTTACTTATATATTAGAGAAAGAGGGGTTGGTGGCAGGAGAAACCTTATTTGTGGATGATAACGAACCCAATATAATCGCTGCAGCTTCCGTAGGGTTGAAAGTGCTTCACCTAAAACCCGGTATGATGCTAGAAAATGAAATTCAAGCTTATTTGTAGTGAATACTAAGCCACAAAAGGGGGTCCAACTATCTTAGGAGACAAAACTAAGTGATGACTAAGTCTGGGGGTTATTTCTTCTTAACTTCTTCAAAATCAATGTATTCTGCTTCTATTGGAGGACTAGCAGGCTTGGGGTTGCTGTTAAAAGTACTATTCGACCTTGTATTTGCATTGGCTTGTTGCTTGGCTGCGGCATCCCTAGCTTGTTCCATCGTTTGCCTCACGGTTCTTACCCCTTTACTGACTGGTACAACCACATTGAAAATCAATTTATAAAGGAAATAGATCATTATCCCGTAAAAAATCAGCTTACTCATACTGCAAAAATAAGGGGTCTCTTAATATTATTGGGATATTTCATCCCGTTTTATTACCTTTGGTGTAGTGTAAAAGCTATCGAAGGGAACGAAATCGTTCCCTTCTTCTTTTTTAATTATGGAACCAAGTGTATTAATCGATAAGGTAAAAGCAGTCATTGACCCTTTGTTAGCAGAGGATCAAAGCTATTTTTGTGTTCAAATTAAAGTAAAGCCGA
>CAJBLA010000062.1 GCA_903953815.1 uncultured Bacteroidota bacterium
CAATTTGATACTATGAAAGCTCGATTAAATATAACCATTGATGCCCCCTTATTAGCTGAAGTGAAAAAAGTGGCTTTTAAACAAAAAACCAGTGTTTCAGAAATAGTAGAAAACTACTTTAAAACCTTAGCTAAGCCAAGAAATAAAAAAACACTAACTCAGATAATAGATGAATTACCAAAATCTAAAATTCCTGAAAATAAAAGTTTAAGTGATTTATATTATGAAGCAAAAATGAAAGAATACCGTAATGAAAAATAAATTTTACATTGACGCTAATATTATTCTTGATTATTGCTTAGATAGAAAAGAAAAAGAAAGTGCAAAAATTGTTTTAGATAGTATAAGTAGTGGTGATATCATTGGTTGTACTAGTAGCTCTATTATACATATATTAAGTTATGTATTAGTACACGAATTTGGAGTCGTTAAAACAAAAGAGGTGATTTTATCTATTATTGAGGATTTAGAAATGATAGATACTCCAAAAGAAATTGTGATACAATCATTACATTCTAAAATGAATGATATTGAAGATGCTTTACAATATTATACTGCAATGCATCACAAGGTTCCTTTCTTTATTTCAAACGATAAGAAATTAAAAAAAGAAAGTATTAATACACTTCCAGTATTTACGAGTTCAGAATTCGTAAAAGAATTTTTATAAATAATAATCTAGTTGAATGATTAAGTGATTACAAATTTTGTAACGCAAATTATAAAGGCTATTCAAAATGTGAATAGCTACTACTTATTAATCATCCAATTTTTAAATGCAGTATAATTAGGCGCTAAGGGTATTGATACTTTTTCCTTTTCAAATAAATTTTGAACAGATGCTGGGATGGATAAGGCTTTTCCTATTGCTTCTTCCACCACTTCAGGGAATTTCACTGGATGTGCTGTTTCTAATATAATGGCACCTGCGTTGAAAGCGTCTTCAGTGGTACTAATCGTTTTATTGTTTACTTGTTGTTCCGATAAAAATTGTTCAGCCGCAATAAATGCAACAGCTCCATGCGGATCCAGAATATAATTATTAGTTTTATATACGCGCGCAATGGTTGCTTTGGTATCGCTATCCGTAATACTATAACTAGTTAATGCATTACTTAGTGTAGAAAAACTATTTTGCATCATCTCTAGGATACGAACAAAATTACTTGGATTACCAACATCCATCGCGTTGGATATAGTCACAACAGAAGGCTTTACTTCAAATTTTTCAGTAGCCATATATCTAGTGACCACATCATTCGCATTACATGCCGCTACAAAATGCCCCAAGGGTAAGCCACTTTCCTTCGCAATCATACCTGCACATATATTTCCAAAATTACCACTCGGTACTACAATATGCATTGGAGGATAGTTGCCATCCGCATCCTGATATTTTGTTACCCATTGTTGCCATGCGAAAAAATAATATAATTGCTGCGGTAACCATCTAGCTACATTAATTGAATTAGCAGATGTTAAATTATAAAATGCATTTAATTCTCCATCCATAAATGCTTCTTTCACGATTGCTTGACAATCATCAAAACTTCCATCCACTTCCAAAGCGGTAATATTTTGCCCCAAGGTGGTCAATTGTAATTCCTGAATAGGACTCACCTTCCCTTTGGGATATAATATAATAACATCCACCCCGGCCACCCCTAAAAACCCATTGGCCACTGCTCCTCCAGTATCTCCACTTGTTGCGACCAATACAGTG
>CAJBLA010000063.1 GCA_903953815.1 uncultured Bacteroidota bacterium
AGGGAGCAATTTCCTTTTTGGAAAAACGCTGATTTTTTTAATATTGAATTATAATGCAACAAATTTTATCGGTTCAAGAATTATTTACCGGAGAACATTGGATTTCGGAGTGCGTTATCGTAATTGAAAACGGAAAAATAACGCATATAAAAAAAGAGGGGTATGATCATAAAAATTCAATACCGCTGATAGTTCCCGCATTGATTGATTTACAAATTTATGGTGCGGATGAAAAATTATTATCTGAATTTCCAACCGCCGATACCATTCAAAAAATTTATAATTATTGTTTGGCAAGTGGTACCGCCTATTTTCAGCCAACCTTGGCAACCCAAAGTTGGGGGGTAATTTATAAATGTATTGATGCCGTTCGCGACTACAAAGCTAATGGTGGTAAGGGTTGCATAGGATTGCATATTGAAGGGCCTTGGATTAATCCACTAAAAAAAGGTGCGCATGCAAAGGAGCATATACATCAACCTACATTAAAAGAAGTGCAAGATTTATTGGATTATGGAAAAGCGTTTATTAGTATGATTACACTTGCACCAGAAATGGTGGATGCATCTATTATTGATTTAATTGAAAATAATGGTATTGTAGTTTCAGCTGGTCATAGCGACGCCACTTATGAACAAGCCACCCAAGCATTTAATAATAATATTACAGTAGCCACTCATTTATTTAATGCCATGAGTGCATTGCAACATCGTTCACCAGGAATGGTAGGTGCAATTTTTAATCATAATAAAGTGGCATGTAGTTTGGTTGCCGATGGTTATCATGTTGATTTCAACGCAATAAAAATTGCAAAAAAAATTATGGGCGAACGCTTGTTTTGTATAACAGATGCGGTCACCACAACAAGTGTAGGAATATACCAACATCAAATAGCAGGAGATAAGTATGAAAGTGCGGGTGTGTTAAGTGGATCTTCTTTAACCCAACTAAAATCAGTCAATAACTTAATTAACGAAGTAGGTATTGATTTAGGCGAGGCAGTAAGGATGTGTAGCTTATATCCTGCAAAGGTGATGAAGCGTGCAGAAATAACAGGAAAGATTGCTGTAAATGAAAACGCCGACCTGCTTTGTTTACATACAGATCGACGTATAATAAAATTGATTACTTGCTAGTATAATTATGCTTTGTTGCCAAATGCATTCCAGCCTTGTGCGGTAATATCAAAAACATTTTTTCCCTTTGTAATAATTTTGGTGCCCTCATCAGCATCACACATATAGCCAATCACGCTAATTTCTTCTTGCAAAGTGATTTTATCATAATCGGATTGCTTCATGGTAAATAATAATTCATAATCCTCGCCGCCGTTTAATGCGCATACCGTTGGATCCAAGCCAAACTTAAATGCTGCAGCTTTTGTATCCTCATGAATAGGAATTTTATCTTCATATATACGACAACCTAAATTGCTTTGTTTACACAAATGCAATACATCGCTACTTAAACCATCGCTGACGTCCATCATCGAAGTAGGAAGTATTTCCTGTTGTTCAAGTATATCTAAAATATCTTTTCTTGCTTCTGGTCGCAACAACCTTCCAACAATATAATCTTCGTTTTCTAATGTCGGTTGTACTTGTGGGTTTTCTAAAAATATTTGTTTCTCGCGTTCCATTAAAGTCAATCCCAAAAAGGCGCCGCCTAAATCGCCAGATACACAAATCAAATCGCCACTTTCGGCAGTGCTACGTTTTACATATTTATCTGGGCTTACTTCGCCAATCGCTGTAACAGAAATGATGAATCCTTTTTGAGAAGTACTTGTATCACCCCCTATTAAATCAACACCATATAATTCACATGCGTGATGTACACCATCATAAAATTCATTTAATGCTTCCAAACTAAAGCGATTGCTAAAAGCGATGCTCATCGTGATTTGCGTGGGTTGCGCATTCATTGCATAAATGTCACTTAAATTAACAATCACCGCTTTGTATCCTAAATGTTTTAAAGGTGTATACATTAAATCAAAGTGAACTCCTTCAATTAATAAATCAGTCGTAATTACTGTTTGTTTTCCAAAATGATCAATCACAGCAGCATCATCTCCAATGGATAACACAGTGGATACATTTTGAATTTCAAAATTTTCGGTGAGATGATCAATCAAACCAAACTCGCCTAGTTTTTCAATTTCTGTTCTTTCTGTTGACATAAAAAATATTAAAGTGTTCCTCCGTTAATAACTGACTGTAGTTGTTCGTGAATTTTTCCATTGGTAGCAATGATACCTGGATTGTAGGGTGTATAAGGATTTCCTTGTAAGTCCGTGACCTTACCGCCTGCTTCTTCTACAATTAAAAATCCAGCTGCGCTATCCCATGCTTGTAGCTTGTGTTCATAAAAACCATCAAACCTGCCTGCAGCTGTCCAACACAAATCAAGTGCGGCACTTCCTAATCGACGAACGGGAATGGCCTTGCGAATTAATTTTTCAAAAATTTGTAAAGGGCCATTTGCGGTATCTAAATATTGATAGGGAAATCCAGTGACTAAACAACTTGTTAATAAATCTGACTTATCACTTACTTGAATTTTTTTATCATTCAAGGTTGCTCCATGTCCGCGCTCTGCAATAAACATTTCGTTCATGAAAGGATTATACACCGCACCCAAAATCATTTGTCCCTTGTGTTCCAAGCCAATACTTACACAACATATAGGAATACCATTTGCAAAATTAATAGTGCCATCAATGGGATCTATTATCCACTTATAATCAGAATCTTGCGGGAGCGCGCCCGTTTCTTCACTTAATATAAAATGATCCGGGAAATTTTTTTGAATTACACTAAAAATTGCTTTTTCAGAAGCATGATCTGCTTCCGTCACTAAATCATTGATACTGGCCTTACTAGAAATAGTGAAGGAACCGTTAAAAAAGCGCCTAAGCTCCACTGCGCCCGCTTCCGTAGCTTGTAAAAGTGTATTTTTAAACATATGCAAAAGTAGGGTCGTTTACTCGAATAACATTCCTATTTTTGCGAATAATCTTTAAAATATAAAACGATTCTGTAGATGCCAATTTTCGAGATTAATTTACCCAAAACGA
>CAJBLA010000064.1 GCA_903953815.1 uncultured Bacteroidota bacterium
ACAAGGTGCTATTGGTTGGATCATGGTAGCAAGTGGATTGGAAGGTGATGCGGTTTATGTAAAACCAACCAGATTGGCCCTCCATTTTGTTTTTGCATTAGGGTTACTAGCATATACCTATTGGTTTGCCTTATCACTCACCGTAACACCGATTCGCAGAAATATTGGTAATCAGGATGCGACTTATAAAATCAGAGGCATCCGAACATTTGCATGGGTTCTTTTATTAATTTTATTTTTTCAATTAATATATGGAGCATTGATGGCGGGACATAAAGCTGCCAATGTTGCAGCAACCTGGCCTACCATCAATGGACAATGGATGCCTTCAGGGCTATTTAGCAAGGATGATTTTTTACTCAATGCAATTAATAATACAATTTGGGTTCATTTTATACATAGGGGGCTTGCTTACTTATTATTATTAATTGTTATTTTCTGGACTGCAAGCTTATTAAAATTACAAGGAAATAATTTTTGGGTACGCGCTAGAATACTACCAGCGATATTGGTGTTACTGCAAATTGTTTTAGGTATTTTTACGGTAGTAGCAAGTGCAAATATTGTACCTGGTGTATGGGGTGGTTTTGAATGGTTGGCGCAATTGCACCAACTTGTAGGCATGTTTTTCCTACTGTCGGTTATAAATATTTTATACGCTACGAAATAATTTTTTATGCAAAAAGATATAGCTTCTATACGCCGCGATTACCAACTTGCTTCCTTAGATGAAGCTGCTACCGCGGCGCATCCCATGGATCAATTTGAACATTGGTGGGAGGAAGCCACTGCAAGTAATATTGACGAGGTAAACGCATTTGTACTTTCCACCGTTGATGCCCAACGCGCTCCTTCGTCGCGCGTAGTTTTATTAAAAGGCTATACTCCAGGAGGCTTTGTATTTTTTACCAATTATGACAGTGCAAAAGGGCAGGAGATAGATGCAAATCCAATTGTTGCGATGAACTTTTTTTGGAAGGAATTAGAAAGACAAATTCGCATTACAGGCACTATAAAAAAAATCAGCACCGAAGAAAGCGATGAATATTTTCATTCTCGTCCACTCGGTAGTCAGGTAGGTGCTATTTCATCTCCACAAAGTAAAGTAATTCCGAATCGCGAATATCTTGAACAATTAGTTGCCACTAATTTGGAAAAGTACAAAGAAGGAAATGTACCACTGCCTTCAAATTGGGGCGGGTATATTGTACGTCCTACAAATATTGAATTTTGGCAAGGGCGTAGCTCTCGCTTACATGATCGTATTAAATATAATTTAGCATCGGATGGTCAATGGACTAAGGTACGTTTAGCGCCATAATAAAAATTGAATTTAATTAAATCTAAGGTATCATTATTTGAACCTCATAGGTTGTAAACAAAAAGATCCTTCGAGTACTCGAAGGATCTTTTTGTTGGGCTATATTTTTTAATTATTTCTTACGTCCTAATACTTTTTTAGCTGCTGCCACAATATTCGGTGTATCCAAACCATACTTCGCTAATAATTGATTCGGTGTGCCACTTTCTCCAAAAGTATCTTGTGTACCAATATATTCAATGGGCACTGGACAATGTTTTGCTGCCACTTGTGCAACTGCATCACCCATTCCACCAATTACATTATGTTCTTCTGCAGTTACTGCACAACCTGTTTTTGAAATGCTCGCAACAATTGCATCAACATCCAAAGGTTTAATGGTATGTAAGTTAATTACTTCAACACTGATGCCTTCTGCTTCTAATAATTTACCTGCTTCTATCGCTTTCCAAACCAAATGACCGCAAGCAAAAATAGAGATATCTTTTCCGTCGCTTAATTTTTGTGCTTTTCCAATCACAAAATCTGAACCATCTTCTTTGGTAAAGTTGGGCCATTTTGGACGACCAAATCTTAAGTAAACTGGACCTTGATAATCAGCAATTGCTTTCGTTGCCGCTTTTGTTTGATTAAAATCACAAGGTACCACAACAGTCATGCCAGGTAACATTTTCATCAGTCCAATATCTTCTAATATTTGATGCGTAGCTCCATCTTCTCCTAAAGTTAATCCAGCGTGCGATGCACAAATTTTTACATTCTTATCTGAGTAGGCAACACTTTGTCTAATTTGATCATACACTCTTCCTGTACTAAAGTTGGCAAATGTGGTTGTGTAAGGAATCTTGCCACCTATCGTTAATCCAGCTGCAATGCCAATCATATTTGCTTCTGCAATACCCACTTCAATAAAACGATCTGGGAATTCTTTGATGAATGGGCCTAATTTAAAGGAGCCAGCTAAGTCAGCTGTAAGTACAACTACTTCACTATTTTGTTTTGCGAGCTCATGAATACCTTCGCCAAATCCAGCTCTGGTTTCTTTTTCATTAAGCATCACGATATCTTTTACATTCATATTTTTATATTAAAGCTTTATTAAAGCGGTGATCATTTAGTTTTCAAAAGTGGAATAAAAATACGGCGTCTTTGCTTCAAACTCAGCGCTACAAGTATCTACCATTTTATAAACACGCGTGATGCCTAATGCTTTTCGTTTCTCATACACTGCATCATCACTGGTGTTTCCTTTTAATACTTTCGCAATTTGCATATCGCTAAATCCATTTTGTTTCGCTTCCTTAATTAATTCAGTGGGGATAGAATTAATATCGTGGTTCATTAATTCTTTTTCAATATTGCAGATGATACGAATTTGATATAAGAACCAAGAATCAATACCAGTAGCGGCTACAATGGAACGAACTGTTGATCCTTGCATTAAAGCATCTTTGATTCTGAATATACGATCCCACTTGGGTACTTTAATATACTCCATCAATTCTTCATTCTTCATCAAACTTTTTCCATAATAACCTAAACCAATCGCTTCGTTTTCCAAACTTTGACAAGCTTTCTGAATGGCTTCTGTAAAGCTTCTTCCAATCGCCATTACTTCACCTACGCTTTTCATTTGTAAACCTAAGGTATCATTTGCTCCTTTGAATTTATCAAAATTCCAACGAGGTACTTTTACAATTACATAATCCAAAGCGGGTTCAAAGTAGGCGGAAGTTGTTTGTGTGATTTGATTTTTTAATTCATCCAATCTATAACCAATCGCCAACTTAGCTGCAATTTTTGCAATTGGATAACCAGTTGCTTTTGATGCTAAGGCAGAGGAGCGAGAAACGCGTGGATTAATTTCAACCGCAATCAATTCTTCTGTTACAGGATTTTGTGCAAATTGCACATTACATCCACCAGCAAAATTTCCTAAACTGCGCATCATCAACATTGCTTTATTACGCATGTCCTGAAACGATGTATCACTCAAGGTCATGGCAGGTGCTACTGTGATTGAATCACCGGTATGCACGCCCATCGGATCCAAGTTTTCAACGGTACATATAATAACTACATTGTCTGCTTGATCTCTTAATAATTCTAATTCATATTCCTTCCATCCTAGTACTGCTTTTTCCACCAATACTTCGTGTATAGGGGAGGCCTTTAATCCTTTTTCTAATGCAGCATCTAATTCACTTGCATCATGTACAAATCCGCCACCTGTTCCACCTAAGGTAAATGATGGACGAATTACTAATGGAAATCCAATCACCTGTGCAAATTCTTTCCCTTCTAAAAAACTATTCGCAACTCGGCTTGGCGCAACTGCTATTCCTATTTTCACCATTAATTGTCTGAACTGTTCTCTATCTTCTGCTAAATCAATCGCTGCAACATCCACACCAATCATGCGACAATTGTATTCTTTCCATAATCCAATCTCATCCGCTTCCTTACATAAGTTTAATGCAGTTTGTCCACCCATTGTTGGAAGTACAGCATCAATTTGATTCTCTTGTAAAATTTGTTCAATGCTCTCCACGTTTAATGGTAATAGATAAACCTTATCTGCCATCATTGGATCGGTCATGATCGTAGCTGGATTACTATTAATCAAGATCACTTTAATTCCTTCTTCTTTCAATGACCTTGCGGCTTGAGAGCCAGAGTAATCAAATTCGCAGGCTTGACCAATAATAATGGGTCCAGAACCTACAATTAATACGGTTTTGATGGATGTGTCTTTGGGCATGGCTACAAAAATATAAATTGCGCAAAACTACAAATTTTACCTGAATTTGCTCCCTTTTACACCCTAAACATTTTTGTCCTTTTTAAATGCTACCTTCACAGCCAATTCAAGTTTATGGCAGTTATCAAAGAAGGGGCTAAAGCGCCTCAGTTTAAAGGTGTTGACCAACATGGCAACACGGTATCCATCGCTGATTTTAAGGGCAAAAAGCTCGTTTTATACTTTTACCCAAAGGACGATACACCAGGATGTACCGCACAAGCTTGTAATTTACGCGATAACTATAAAGCATTGCTTAAGAAAGGCTTACAAGTGCTAGGGGTGAGCGTAGATTCGGTTAAATCCCATGAAAAATTCATCGAAAAGTATGATTTGCCGTTTTCTTTAATAGCAGATGAGGACAAAAAAATTGTAGATAAATACAATTTATGGGGTCAAAAAAAGTTCATGGGTCGCACTTATATGGGCACAACAAGAACCACATTTTTAATTGACGAAGCTGGGATGGTGCGCTTTATCATTGAGAAGCCAGATACCAAGGATCACACCAAAGAAATTCTAGCGATTAGCGGTTGGTAAAATCCAACTTTCATCATATTTGAACACCCCGTATCTATTTCAATACGGGGTGTTTTGTTTTAAATTCATTCGGCAGCATTTGTATTCCAACATTGAAAATTTATTGGAATAATTTTTTTGCTGCTTGGCTTAATAATAGAACGAACTTATTTTTTATCGCTTCGAAGGATTTCCCAATGTGAATCATCCAATTAACAACTGTTCAAATATAAATCATAAAAGCATTTATGTTGATTTGTTAATATTATATACTTGATTTAAACTTTATTATTATTTTGATATCTAATTCGTAAACCTTCCCCTATGACTCCTAAAATAATATATCTTTTAATGTTAAGCTTTTTAGCTGCTTCTTGTTCAAAAAATTCAACAACTAGTACGACTACACCTACAACTAATACTACTACGCCAATAGTGAGCGCCACAGTACCTGATGTATATAAAAAAATATATGGCGCAACCAGCATCACTTCCGATGGCACGTACATTACGATAAAATCAAATGGTGCACCTGATCATAAAAGTTCCTACTACGCAACGTCGAATGCCTTATACGATAATTTTTCAGGCACTACTTTTGGCGGATATAATTTTGCAAAAAATCCAAATTCAATTGCTGAAAAATCTTACATTTTTAAAATTCCCGTTGCTCCTAAAGTGGCCACGAATCATTTGCCTACACCCTTAGGCGCCATTGGTGTTTCATTGAATGGGGTTCCTTTTTTTAATCAATATGCTGGTCCCAATCAACCTTTAACAGGTGAAATAGTTTCTTTTGATCGTTACTGGGGTCACCCTGCACCTACTGGACAATATCATTATCATGTGGAGCCACTTTATTTAACAACTATTAAAGTGACAAAATCATCCTTATTGGGATTTTTATTAGACGGCTTCCCTGTATATGGACCTGAGGAAAATGGGGCATTGGTAGATAATTCAAAATTAGATGCCTATCATGGACATACTTCAGTTACTAGTGATTTTCCATCTGGCATTTATCATTATCATATTACGAACACGGACCCCTATATTAACGGTTCAGGTTATTACGGAACGCCTGGTACTGTTTCACAATAAATGAAAGGACTATTTTATATCAATCTTATTTTGGCTTGTATTTTAGTTCAAGCATGTAATACCATTGATCCAACGCATTCATTTGATGTTCCAGTTTCGTATGATAGTTTGCAACCAGAAATTATTTTACCTAACCAATATTTAAAAAGTAAGGATCCCTTTTTTTCCTTTCATCAGGATACACTTTATTATCAAAACACGAAATACAGTGGTTATATTTATGATCATTATGAAAATGGCGATTCTGCATTTGTAGGAAGTTATTTAAATGGGATAGAGGAGGGTGTGTTTAAAAAATGGTATCGCAATAATCAGTTAGCAGAATATAGAACCTATCATGCAGGAAAAAAAGTTGGCAAGCATGTTGGCTTTTGGGAAGATGGTCAGCCTAAATTTGAATTTAATTTTATGGATGGGGAACTGCAAGGGGAATCAAATGAATGGTATCGTAATGGCCAGGCCTATAAAGCCTTTCATTATAAAATGGGATATGAAAACGGGAGTCAAAAAATGTGGTGGGAAAACGGAATCATTCGCGCAAATTATGTGGTGAAACAAGGAAGACGCTATGGTTTGATTGGTTTGAAATTATGTATGACCCCGCAGGATTCAATTGATTTTAAAATTAAATAAATGGGTATGCTAAAGAATTTGAGCTGTTTTATTTTTTGTTTAATGGTATTAGTTGCGTGTAATGATGCGACCAATAAAAATACGGAGCAAATAAAAGATAGCTTAGTCACGCTTCCTTTTTTTAATCAACCCGATTGGACGCCGGAATGGAATAATCAAACAGATAGTGCTTATAAAAATATTCATACCATTCCTCCCTTTTCATTTTTAGATCAAAATGGCAAAGTAGTTGATGAAAATTTAGTGAACGGAAAAATATATGTTGCTAATTTCTTTTTTACGAAGTGTCGAAATATTTGTCCAAGAATGACTAACAATATGCGTTTATTGCAGGAGGCTTTTAAAAATGATACTTCTATATTGTTACTTTCGCATTCCGTTACTCCTGAAACAGATGATGTAAAGGTGTTAAACAAATATGCATTGGATAATAAAGTAGATGCCGCAAAATGGCATTTGCTTACCGGGGATAAAAAGGCCATATATGGTTTGGCCAAACAACAATATTTTGCAGGAGATACGGTAGGGTACTACCAATCAGGCAATGAGTTTTTACATACCGAGAATTTCATTTTAGTAGATCAGCATCGCCGTATTCGTGGGGTTTATAACGGCACATTACCCGTAGAAATAAATCGTATTGTAGAAGATATTGCAATATTAAAATCGGAATTCGCAACCGGTTTAAAATAAATACAACACACTTTTTACAAGTCAATTTTAATTTTTACTATCTTCGCTTTATATGATGGACATTCAATTTGATAAATATTTTCTTGTACTTCAAAATATTGCCACAAGGTATTATTTGCTTGGTGGGCTTGTGTTTTTATTATTTTATGTTGTATTAAAAAATAAAATAGTACATAAAAAAATACAATTGTTGTTTCCTAAAAACACCGATTATTTAAGGGAAATTGGATACAGTACTTTCACGATGTTATTGTTTGCATTCATTCCAGTATTTTTTATTTTCAATCCCGCAGTTAAACCATACACCACCTTATATCAAAATGTAAGTGATTATGGCTGGGCTTATTATTTTCTAGCATTCCCAATTATGTTTGTGATGCACGATACTTACTTTTATTGGACACATCGTATTATGCATCATAAAAGTGTATTTAATGTAATGCATTTGGTACATCATAAATCAACCAACCCTTCCCCTTGGGCTGCTTATGCATTTCATCCTTTGGAAGCAATTGTTGAAGTGGGTATTTTTGCTGTGTTTTTATTTACAATTCCAGTGCATAGGTCTCATACGATTATCTTTTTCCTTTTATCCATTATATATAATATGTATGGTCACTTGGGTTGGGAATTATATCCCAAAGGTTTTAGTAAAAACTGGTTTGGTAAGTGGATCAATACATCCGTAAACCATAACCAACATCATAAATACTATAAAGGTAATTATGGTTTGTACTTTTTATTCTGGGATCGTATCATGGGCACTATTCGCCCCGATTATGATGAAGCCTTTGAGGAAGTAAAAAACAGATAACTGAGCATATTATCTAAAATGGAGGTCACAATTTGCGTCCTCCATTAGATTACTTCGCTAGCACATACACTGCCCAGCTCATGAAATAGGCGAGGCCAGTCATCATAAAAAATTGGATGGTGGGCCATTTCCAGGATTGTGTCTCCCGCTTTACCACAGCAAGTGTACTCATACATTGCATGGCCAATACATAAAATATCATAAGAGATAAAGCAGCTGCAAAGCTATATACCTTGGTGCCATCAGGTCGCACTGCTGCTTTTAGTTTATCACGTAAGGAACTATTGTCCGACTCTTCCACACTATATAAAGTAGCCATGGTACCTACAAATACTTCTCGCGCCGCAAAGGAAGTGATCAGTGCGATGCCAATTTTCCAATCAAATCCCAATGGGGCAATGAGGGGTTCAATTTTTTTACCCATTATGCCTGCGTAGGAATTTTCTAATTTTTCAGTATTGTATTCGCGATCCATTTGCTTTTGTTGTACTTCATTCATTTTTGAAGCACCATTGTTGCTCAATATTTGTTGTTCATATTTTTCAGTGACCAATTTCATTTTTTCAGCAGGCCCATAACTACTTAAAAACCACAACAACAAACTAATAATTATAATTACCTTACCCGCATCTCGCACGAAGATGGTTGCTTTTTGGATCATGGTAGTGCCTACATTTTTCCAACGTGGCGCGCGGTAAACAGGTAGTTCTAATATAAAATAACTCTTCTCTTTAATTTTAATAAACCACTTTAAGACCATACTCGCAAGTAATGCCATTACGATGCCCATGACATATAATCCCATCATCACTAAACCTTGCAAACTTAAAAATCCAAAATATATTTTATCGTCAATCACCAATGATATTAAAATAGTGTACACCGGCAACCTTGCACTGCAACTCATAAAAGGCGTGACCATGATAGTCAGTAATCTTTCCTTTTTATTTTCAATATTGCGCGCACTCATTATGGCAGGTACCGCACAGGCGAATCCACTGATCATGGGCATTACACTTTTTCCATTGAGTCCCACTTTGCGCATGAGCTTGTCACTTAAAAAACTAATACGCGCCATATAGCCTGTATCTTCTAACAAAGTAATCAAACCAAATAAGATCATGATTTGGGGTACAAATATCACAATGCCGCCAATGCCAGCAACTAAACCATTCACGAGTAAATCCTCCCACCAAACCTTCGGTAGTACTGCGTTTAAATAGGCGGTAACATTGGTGAATATCCACTCAATCCCATCCATTGGAAATTTAGCCATCCAAAAAACTGATTGAAACAAAATAAATAAAACAGAAAATAAAATGGCATAGCCGCCCACGCGGTGTAGAAATATATTATCTAATTTTTCTGATCTCTTCTTTTTCGCAGTCGGGTCAGGTTCCACTACGCGATTTTTCATAATCTCTTGAATATGACTATAGCGTTGTAAAATTTCCTGTGCCTGCGTTTTTGTATGATTAAAATTGTGATCAATTTCAATCTGCTCAATGGTTTGTTGCATTTCCTCCTCTAATGGAAATGCTTCATGATGCATCAAATAATGTAATGCAGCGTAGTCACTATGTGTAGGATATAATTTTTTAAAATCAAGAATTGCTTCTGGCGCTAATGCTTTATTGTCAATAAAACTTTCGACATTTTTAGCACGCGGCGTTTGAATGATGGTATTTAATGCGGCCTTTAATTCTTGTAAACCTTTATTTTTTCTTGCGTCTACTGCAACTACTGGTATGCCTAAATCTTCTTGCAATCCTGCAATATCTATCTTGATTCCTTTTTTTGCTGCAAGGTCATTCATGGTAAGTGCTAATACCACTGGAATTTTTAAGTCAATGATTTGACTACAAAAAAGTAAGTTTCTTTTTAAATTACTGGCATCAGCAATTAATAGTATAACATCCGTTTTCACCTCTTGGTCAACACCCATCAATACTTTATAAGCCACCCATTCATCTTCTCTTTTAGGGTAAAAACTATAAGTGCCTGGTAAATCAATTAGGGTGGTAGGCTGATTGCCGATAACCAAATCCCCGGTTTTCTTATCTACGGTGACACCGGGGAAATTACCCACTTTTTGGTGTAGGCCAGTAAG